>NZ_JBRRDY010000006.1:0-155863 GCF_056759935.1 Stenotrophomonas sp. STEN035 | reverse complement strand
GTAGTGCAGCCTAAGCTGTGCGAGAGTAGGTCATCGTCAGGGTTTTTACCTAGAACCCCGCTGCTCACGCAGCGGGGTTTGTCTTTTTATGTAAGCCAGGTGTTTTTGAGCCTGGCTTCAGTTCCGCAAGGAAACGCATTGGAGCCGGCGCAACGCGCTGCTCAAACCGTCTTCCTGATGAAAACAGCGCTATGGAACCACCCGATCCCATCCCGAACTCGGAAGTGAAACGTAGCCGCGCCGATGGTAGTGCAGCCTAAGCTGTGCGAGAGTAGGTCATCGTCAGGATTTAAACCCAAAACCCCGCTGCCAAAAGCAGCGGGGTTTTTCTTTGCCTGGTGCAAAGTCAGGCTTTGGGCAGCGGTGACAGGCTTTTGTGGGAGCGGCGCTGGGTGGCCTAGGGCCATCAGCCGCGAAGCTCGCAGCAACAACGGCGCGGAAAGGCTTGAGCGAAGTCAAAAACCAAAAACCAAAAACCAAGAGCCAAGAGCCAAGAGCCAAGAGCTCCCCTCATCCCAACCCTTCTCCCGCAGGCGGGAGAAGGACTAAAGCAACAACCAGGGCGATGGCCACAGCCAAAGCTACAGCCAAAGCCAAAGCCAAAGCGATCGGTGGAGCAGACGCTACGTGGAATGCCCCTGCCGAACATGGTTCGGCACTACAGTCAGGCTCTCTGGCGTATCTGCGCGGCGGTTGCCCAGCGGGCTGCGATGTTCGGTGCAGTAATGCACACCGCTTCATCAGTGACAGTGGTCACTGCGCGCTCCAACAACTGGATGTCCGCTTCATGTTGGCGCGCCACATGCGGATCTTCAAAGAAGATTGCGCGTTGGCAGCGATGCTCAAGCACACGGTCCGCAATCTGCGCGTCGCCGCCTAGCGGGCCGCTCTGGAAGCGGTGGATCCATTCCTGGTCGCGTGGCCAGCCGCGGCTCCAGGCCATCTCGTTCAAGCGCTGACCGGTGGTGCCGGTACCGATGCGCTGCTCGAACTGCGACAACACGTCAAAGTGCTCTGATGCGAAGGCGAGCATCTGTGGCTTGCGCGCATCGTGGGCGATCAGCGCAAGCGTCTGCTTGCTGAAGTCATGTAGATCGTCGGCGCCCGGGTCCGGTGCGAGGCTGGCGTGGATGCGCTCCATTTCAATCCAATCACGTGCGGTGGCTACCGTGGAAATGAAAGGTTTGCCATGGATGACGCATTGGCGCTTGAGCGCGATGGCCTCAGGGAACACCGATGAAGGATCGACCGGGTCGATGAAGTAGATCGCGCCGTCGAGAGTACGCTCGGGTGTGCCCATGCCCACGACTTCGGCAACCAGCTTCATCAAACCGCCTTCGCGACCGTTTGGATAGCGCTTGAGTGCGGGGTAGTTCTGCAGCGGATGGGTGCTGGCAATGGCGTCGTAGGTGCGGCCAATAGCGTGCAATTCGACGCCTAGTTCGCGTATTCCGCTTTCGCTGGCGCGTAGCCAACGGAACAACGCAGCGTCGGTGCTTTCGTGATGGAGACGGTTTGCAGCCAGACCGATGCGCATTGCTGCTTCTCTTTGTGCGGAGTTTCTGAGTGTAGGGCAGCTGGGTGTCGGCTTGTTGGTGGCGTTGGAGCCAAAGCTAAAACTAAAACTAAAACTAAAGCTAAAGCTAAAGCTAAAGCTGCCCTCATCCGCCCTCCGGGCACCTTCTCCCGCATGCGGGAGAAGGGAATGCGGCGCTATCGGGTGAACGGATAGTCCAAAGCCAACAGCCAGAGCCAACAGCCAGAGCCAACAGCCAGAGCCAACAGCCAGAGTCAGAGCCAGAGTCAGAGCCAGAGTCAGAGCCAGAGTCAGAGCCAATAGCCGAAGTAGCGAACTCAGCGGCTATTAGACAAACAATGCCGAAGTAATCCCCTCTCCCGTTTCAACGGGAGAGGGGTAGGGGTGAGGGCGCTCTTGGCGCGGACCCGACCTTACCGCTTCAACAAGGCAACAATGCTCTCAGCAGCATCACGGCCTTCAGCAACCGCAGTCACCACCAGGTCCGCGCCGCGAACCGCATCACCACCGGCAAACAGCTTGGCGTTATGGGTCTGGAACGGCAGACGCGTAGCACCACCGGCAATGATGCGACCGTTACTGCTGGCCTCCACGCCCTGCGACGAAAGCCATTCCGGCAACGTCGGCGAGAAGCCAAATGCGATGATCACCACATCGGCTTCCAGCAGCGATTCGCTGCCATCAATGGCCACCGCGTTGCGGCGACCATTGGCGTCCGGTGCGCTCAATTCGGTCTCGACCACGGTCACGCCAATCACTTCATCATCAGCGCCGGCCTCAATCGCCAAGGGCTGGCGGTTGAACAGGAAGCGCACACCTTCCTCGCGGGCATTGGCAACTTCGCGCGCCGAGCCCGGCATGTTGGCTTCATCACGACGATACGCGCAGGTCACCTTGGCCGCGCCCAGGCGGATCGCGCTGCGTACGCAGTCCATGCCGGTGTCACCGCCACCCAGCACCACCACGCGCTTGCCGTTGAGGTCGGGCAGGGCGATCTGGTCTTCCCAGCCGGCAATCGGTCGACCCTTGGGGTCGTTGCCACTGACAATGCGGCTGTTCTGTACCAGGAAGGGCAGTGCCGGCAGCACGTTCTTCAGATCCTGCCCGATCAGGCCACCGTCGGTGTAACGGTAGGCACCGGTGCCGAGGAACACCGCGTCGTAGTCGGCTTGCAACTGTTCAATGCTGATGTCGCGGCCGATCTCCACGCCCAGGCGGAACTGCACGCCCATGCCTTCGAGGATCTCGCGGCGACGGTCGATCACGCTCTTGTCCAGCTTGAAGCTGGGGATGCCGAATTGCAGCAGGCCACCAATCTGTTCGTAGCGATCGAACACCACGGCCTGCACACCGGCGCGCGCCAGGCGATCAGCGCAGGCCAAACCCGCGGGGCCTGCACCAACGACAGCCACGCGCTTACCGGTGCTCTCAACTGCCTGTAGATCAGGCTTCCAGCCAGTGGCCAGCGCGGTATCGACGATGTACTTCTCGACCGCGCCGATGGTGACCGCGCCGAACTCTTCAAGCGTGCAGCTGCCTTCGCACAGACGATCCTGCGGGCAGACGCGGCCACAGACTTCAGGTAGCGGGTTGGTCGAATGGCAGAGCGTCGCCGCCTCGTGGATGCGGTCTTCCTGCACCAGCTGCAGCCACTGCGGGATGGCGTTGTGCACCGGGCACTTCCAGCTGCAGTACGGATTGCCGCAATCCAGGCAGCGGCCGGCCTGGTACTGCGCATCGCCTTTGTCGAATTTGCCGTAGAGCTCGCCCCAATCGCCGGACGTGCGCAATTCCACCGGAATGCGCTGCGGCATGGTGCGGGGCAGATCGAGGAACTGGAAGGCTTGCTTGCGGCTCATGGGAACTCGTTACGTCTGGAGGAGCCCTTCTCCCGCGTGCTGGAGAAGGTGGCCCGAAGTGGCGGATGAGGGGGCTTTGAAGCTGCCCTCACCCCGGCCCTCTCCCGCAGGCGGGAGAGGGAGACAATGCATCAGGCGGCGCGACGCAAGGATTCGGCCAGCGACTCGATGCTGGCGGCCTTGGGTTTGACCAGCCAGAACTTGCCGACGTAGTCGCGGAACTCGTCGAGGATCTGCTGCGCCCAGATGCTGCCGGTCAACTCGCGGTGGCGGCCGATCAAGGTGTGCAGGTGCTGGCGATGGTTCTCGAAGCCTTCGGTCGAGATGCGGTGGATGTCGATCAGCTCATGGTTGTAGCGGTCGACGAAATCACGGTCGACGTCGAGCACATAGGCCAGGCCACCAGTGAAGCCGGCACCGAAGTTCAGGCCGACCTTGCCGAGCACCGCTACCACGCCGTCAGTCATGTATTCGCAGCAGTGGTCGCCTGCACCTTCAATCACTGCCAGCGCGCCGGAGTTGCGCACACCGAAGCGTTCGCCTGCGCGTCCTGCGGCAAACAGCTCGCCGCCGGTCGCGCCGTACAGGCAGGTGTTGCCGATGATGGCGGTGTTGCGTGCCTCGAAGCGGGCGCCGCGCGACGGACGTACCACCAGGCGGCCACCGGCCATGCCTTTGCCGACGTAGTCGTTGGCTTCGCCTTCCACTTCCAGGTTCAGGCCGCCGACGTTGAATGCGCCGAAGCTCTGTCCGGCGGTGCCGCGGAAACGCAGGTTCAACGGCGCTTCGCTCATGCCGTGGTTGCCATGTGCGCGGGCGATGGTGCCGGACAGGCGCGTGCCAACCGAGCGGTCGGTGTTGTGGATCAGGAAGCGATGCTCGCCGCCCTGCTTGTTGGCGATGGCAGCGGCGAGCAGGTTGTCCATCTGCGTGGCCAGGCTGTCCGGCGACTGGTACAGGCGCTGCGCAGCGCAATGCGCACCGTCGTAATGCGCAGGCGCGAGCAGGCGCGACAGATCGACCTTGACGCCTTCGCGCGGCGACACTTCCAGCTGCTGCAGCAGATCGGTGCGGCCGACGATTTCATCCAGCGAACGCACGCCCAGATACGACAGCCATTCGCGCACTTCCTCGGCCAGCAGGCGGAAGAAGTTCTCCACGCGCTCCGGCAGGCCGGTGAAGTAGCCGGTACGCAGGCGCTCGTCCTGGGTGGCGACGCCGGTGGCGCAGTTGTTGAGGTGGCAGATGCGCAGGTACTTGCAGCCGAGCACGATCATCGGCCCGGTGCCGAAACCGAAGCTGTCGGCGCCCAGCAGTGCGGCCTTGACCACATCCAGGCCGGTCTTCAGGCCACCGTCGGTCTGCAGGATGGTGCGGCTGCGCAGATCGTTGCCGACCAGCGCCTGATGCGATTCGGCCACGCCCAGTTCCCACGGCACGCCGGCATAGCGGATCGAACTGATCGGAGATGCACCCGTGCCGCCGTCATGGCCGGACACGGTGATCAGATCAGCGCCAGCTTTCACCACGCCGGCAGCAATGGTGCCGACGCCTGCGTGCGAAACCAGCTTCACCGACACCAGTGCATCCGGATTGACCTGCTTCAGGTCGTAGATCAGCTGCGCCAGATCTTCGATCGAATAGATGTCGTGGTGCGGCGGCGGCGAGATCAGGCCGATGCCGGGCTTGGCGTAACGCAGGCGTGCGATCAGCTCGTTGACCTTGTGGCCGGGCAGCTGGCCGCCTTCGCCGGGCTTGGCGCCTTGCGCGACCTTGATCTGCAGCACTTCGGCATTGACCAGGTATTCGGCAGTGACGCCGAAGCGGCCGGAGGCCACCTGCTTGATCTTGGAACGCTTCTCGGTGCCGTAGCGTGCCGGGTCTTCGCCGCCTTCGCCGGAGTTGGAGCGGCCGCCGAGGCGGTTCATTGCGATGGCCAGTGCTTCGTGTGCTTCCGGTGACAGCGCGCCCAGCGAAATCGCTGCGGTATCGAAACGCTTGAACAGCGCTTCGGCCGGTTCCACTTCGTCCAGCGGCACCGGCGTTGCTGCCGGCTTGAGCTGCAGCAGATCGCGCAGCGCCGAGGTCGGACGCGAATGCACCGCGTCCATGTACTTGCGCCAGTCTTCGGCATCGCCAGTACGCGAGGCACGCTGCAGCGTCATCACCACGTCCGGGTTGTACATGTGGTATTCGCCGCCATGCACGTACTTGAGCAGGCCGCCGACTTCCGGCTGCGCCAGGTCATTCCAGGCACGCACGGTGAGTTCGCGCGCTTCGGTATCCAGGCGCGCAAGGCCCACGCCGCCGATGCGGGCAGCGGTATCCGGGAAGCACAGTTCAACCACGTCCGGGTCGAGACCGACGATCTCGAACAACTGCGCGCCGCGATAACTGGCAATGGTGCAGATGCCCATCTTGGAGATGATCTTGCTCAGGCCCTTGTAGATGCCCTTGCGGTAGCTGCGGCCGATCTGCGAGACCTCACCGCCCTTCTTCAACTGCAGGATGCCGCGCCGGCCCAGGTCGAACAGCGTCTGGTAGGCCAGGTACGGATACACCGCGGTCGCACCAAAGCCCAGCAGACAGGCCATGTGGTGCGCATCGCGCGCGGTGCCGGTTTCCAGGATCAGGTTGACGTCGCAGCGAAGCCCGACCTTCGAGAGATGGTGATGCACGGCGCTGGTGGCCAGCAGTGCATGCACCATCGGCCGGTCGGCGACCGGGTAGCGGTCGGACAGCAGCAGCATCACCACGCCATCGCGGGCGGCCTGCTCGCACTCGGCGCAGATACGCTCGATGCCGGCCTTCAATCCTTCCTCGACGCTGTAGGACAGGTCGATCAGGCGATTGCGCTCGACGTACTGGTCCATCTTCAACAGCTGGCGCAGCTTGCGCTGGCTCAGCACCGGCGAGTTGAGGATGACGTGGTTCACCGTCTCCGCACCGGCGTGGAAGATGTTGGTCTCCTTGCCGAGCTGGGTGGTCAGCGACATCGCGCACTCTTCGCGCAGCGGATCGATCGGCGGGTTGGTGACCTGCGCGAAGGCCTGGCGGAAGTAGTCGTACAGCGGCCGGGTATGGCGGCTGAGCACGGCGATCGGGGTGTCATCGCCCATCGAGCCGGTGGCTTCCTGGCCGGTCTCGGCCAGTGGCCGCAGCACCTGTTCGAGTTCTTCGGTCGTGAGCTGGAACAGCTTGTGGTAACTGCGCAGCGTCGCTTCGTCGAACGGTTCCTCGGCCAGCGAGGGATCGATCAGCTCGGTCTGCAGGTAGGTCACACCCTGGTGCAGCCATTGCTTGTACGGCGCACGTGCACGGTTGATGCGGTCGATGGCTTCGGAATCGAGCAGGTCACCACGCTTGAGATCGATGGCCATCATCTGGCCCGGGCCGAGCTTGCCCTTGCGCACGACGCGCTCGGTCGGCACTTCCCACACGCCGGCTTCGGAGGCGACCAGGAAGTGGCGATCGGAAGTCAGCATCCAGCGCGCCGGGCGCAGGCCGTTGCGGTCCAGGGTGCAGGCGGCGTAGCGGCCGTCGCAGGCAACGATGCCGGCCGGGCCGTCCCACGGCTCGCTGTTCAAACCATAGAACTCGTAGAACGCAGCGAGATCAGCGTCCTTGAATTCCAGCGACTGGGTTGCCGGCGGCACCAGGATGCGCAGCGCCTGGATCAGCTCCATGCCGCCGGCCACCATCAGCTCCAGCATGTTGTCCATGCTCTGCGAATCGGAACCGTGCATCGAGATCACCGGGTCGAGCTCGGCGATGTCGAACTTCGGCGTCTTCCACACCTTGCTGCGCGCCTGCGCCCAGTGGCGGTTGCCTTCGATGGTGTTGATCTCGCCGTTGTGGGCGAGCATGCGGAATGGATGGGCCAGCGGCCAGCGCGGCATGGTGTTGGTGGAGAAGCGCTGGTGGAACACCACCACGCTGGATGCCAGTTCGTGGCGCTGCAGGTCCGGGAAGAAGGTGCTCAGTTTGTCCGGCAGCACCATGCCCTTGTAGCTGATGGACTCGGCACTGAGCGTGGTGACGTAGTAGTCGGCGACATCGCGCAGGGCCTGTTCGCTGCGGCGGCGGGCCATGAACAGCGCCAGTGCAAATTGCTCGGCGCTCTGCTCGATGTCGGCATCGACGAACACCTGTTCGATCTTCGGCAGCGTGTCGCGCGCCAACTGGCCACAGACGCTGTCATCGGTAGGGACTTCACGCCAACCGCGCGGATGGCAGCCAGCGGCGCGCAGCTGGGCATCCAGTTCGGCGCGACATCGCTGCGCGGCGTCAGCATCGTGCGGCAGGAACACAACGCCTGCGGCGAAGTTGGGGCCGAGCACGATGCCGGCTTCTTCGGCCAGCTGGCGCAGGAACACGGTGGGCTTGCGCAGCAGCAGGCCGCAGCCGTCGCCGGTGAGCCCATCGGCGGCGACACCACCGCGGTGGGTCATGCGCGACAGGGCGGCGATGGCGGTATCCACCAACAGGCGCGATGGCTGGTCGTCGAGCTGGGCGACCATGCCGAAACCACAGGCGTCGCGTTCGTCTTGCGGGTCGTAAAGCCCTTGCGGGGTGCGGACTGCCATCTGTGCCTCGATGCGATTCAGGTGAGCGGCGACACTCCTGCCCGCTCGCTGAGCACGTCATGCACATCAGATGGATCGCGTCGTGCCGTTGGGGTAAGACCCGACGTACGCCGTTGCGGCGTATACGCCCGACCCAAGCGCCCTCGCGCCCATCCAATGGACGCAACGTGCTCTACCTGGAGCGCACCTTGAGGTCACCGGATGGATCGACTAAATCACAGTTGTTGCAACGCCGCAATACATCGTTGCGAGCGCAACCAAAGCCTTGCCCAGCAAGGCTTTGGCGCTGCCAATTCAGCCGCAGCGGACGCCGCTGACCGTGCCTTTTTCATCGAGTTCGATGTTCAGGCGCTCGCCGATGAACTCCATCGTGACCGGCTGGTTGGGCTTGAGTACGCGGACATCGGTGGCACCGGCGTCTTCCTTGGCCTGGGCCTGCATGGCCTCGGTATAGGTCTGGCCGACCAGGCCTTGCACCTGGCTGGCATCGCAGGCGCCCGGCGGCGGTGTGGCTTCAGCGGGCGCGGCGGCGGCCTGCGCGGCCTGCTGGGATTGGTTCAGTGCCTCATCCTGTTCTTCCGGGGCCGGCTTTGTGCAGGCGCTCAGGGCCAGCATCAGTGCAGCGGTGGCAATCAGGGCGGCGGGGCGGCGCAGGGCGCGCGGCGTCGACGGGAATTGCATCGGAACTCCAAGCTATTGAGGGACACCCCAAGCATATCGCCAAGTGAGGAAGTGTTGACGCTGCGTCGCACCAGATTGCGAGACACTCCGGCGGAGCTTTGTCTATCGGGAATGGGAAGATCGCAGTACCCGGAAGCAACGCCACAGTCGGCGCTGTTCAACGATGCAGCTACATGGGCTGCATGACGCGCTGCGACTTCTGCAATGTCAGCCGCAACGCAGCGCCGTGATGTTGTTGGTGCGACCCACTTCGATGGTCAGACGCTCGCCACCGCTGCTAGGTGGGGTGGCGCTGTTGGTGTTATCCCCGCTGCCGCGCACCACGTGTACCTGCAGGCTGTCGCTGTCCACGCGCGCGCGCTCCACTGTGCCGGGAGCTGCCGCCAGGCCGACCGCGCCGCGCACCATGTCGCTATGGCATTGACCGGAGATGACGCCGTCGATGGGCTGCACCTGACTGACCTGGGCGGTGCTGCAGGCAGTGGCGACGATGGCGCTGAAACTGGCGGTGACTAGCATCCGATACATGGCGGACTCCAGGCAGGGGTGTGCATGCAGGGTGCTGCCGCAGGTGTAAGAGCGGGATGAAAAGTTGCTTTCTGGTGCGTGGCGCAGCAGATCCACTCCCTCCCTTTCGCGTAGCGAAGGGGAGGGTTGGGGAGGGGTGCGCTTCGCAACAAAGCCAAATAACGAGCACAAGCAATGGCCAAAGCCACCCCCTCCCAACCTCCCCCTTGGCTGCGCCAAAGGCGAGGGGCGAAAGCAGTTCATTCCTCGCTGATAATCCACCCAGCAATCAACGCAGGAAGATCCGATGTCGCAGCAGGAAAGCTGTCGTGTTCTGGTGTTGGGCGGTTACGGTCATTTCGGCGCGCGCATCGTGCGTGCGCTTGCGATCACGCCAGGCATCAAAGTCATAGCCGCGGGCCGCAACCCAGCGCAGGCTGCGGCGCATCTACCCGGTGTGGATCTGGCGGCAATAGAACTATGTCGATTGGATACCGCCGCCGCTGATTTCGAAGTAAAGCTGGCGGAAACGCGAGCGGCCCTGGTCATCCATACCGCCGGTCCTTTCCAAGGCCAGGGTTACGATGTGGCGCAGGCTTGTCTGCGCGCTGGCATGCACTACATCGATCTGGCCGACGGCCGCGACTTTGTCGCCGACTTCCCGCAGCAGCTGCGGGCCTTGGCCGAACAGACACAACGAAGTGCGATCAGCGGCGCCAGTACCTTGCCTGCGCTCTCAAGTGCGGTCGTGGATGCACTCGCTCCGCAGTTCGATCAACTGCACAGCATCGACATGGTGATCGCACCCGCACAGGCAACGCCACTGGGCATGGCCACGGTGCGCGCGGTGTTGTCGTATTGCGGCAAGCCGTTCCAGTGCTGGGTGGATGGCCGCTGGCAGACGGTGATCGGCTGGGCCGATCCGCAGCCGGTACGCTTCGCCCGCATCGGTCCGCGCTTGGCTTCGCCCTGTGATGTGCCGGACCACACGCTGTTGGTACAGCGCTATCCGGGCGTGGCGACCGTGCGCTTCCGCGCGGCGCTGGAATTGCCGTTCCTGTCGCGATGCCTGGCTGCGATGGCCTGGCTTCGCCGCATTGGCCTGCCATTGCCGATGGAAGCGCTGGCCGGCGTATTCGCCCGCGCCGGTCGCTGGTTCGATCGCTTTGGCACTGATCTTGGCGGCATGCGCATCACCCTGCGTGGCCAGCGTGGTGGCCTGCAGCACACCGTGCATTGGGACCTCACTGCTCCAATGCTGCACGGCCCGGAGATTCCCACCCTTGCAGCCGTGCTGCTGGCGCGCCGCTTTGCCCGTGGTGAGGCATTGCCGACTGGTGCCCATGCCTGTCTCGGCCTGCTGACGCTGGCGGAGTTTGAGAGCGAGTTCGCGCGCTGGCAGATCGACAGCGCGGTGAGCTGAATCATTCAGCCCGACAGCGGGCAGGGTGCCATCCGGGCTATTGACTACAGATGTAGGCAGATCTACCGTGACGACAAATGTAGTCACGGAGACGGCCATGCGCCGCAAGACCATCGGGGACCAGGAACTGGCCCTGCTGCAGTACATCGGAGAGAACGAACCCACCAGCGTCGGCGAGGTTGCCGCACGCTTCGGTGAGGCCCGCGGGCTGGCCCGCTCCACCGTGTTGACGATGATGGAGCGCCTGCGTACCAAGGGCTATCTGCAGCGCGAGCACGACGAGGGCGTGTACCGCTACAGCTCCACCGCCGAACAGCAGGACGTGGTCAACGGCGCGGTCGGCAGCTTCGTCGAGAAGACCCTGCAGGGCTCGATCTCGCCGTTCGTGGCGTGGATGTCGGAGAAGGCCGAGGTCAGCGACAACGAACTGGCCGAACTGGAAGCGCTGGTCAGCAAGCTGCAATCGCAGCGCCGGGAGGACTGAGCCATGTCGATGACGCTCGAGTTGTTGGGTAGCCGCTTGCTGGCGACCAGCGTGCAGACCGCGCTGTTGGCGGGTCTGGTGTGGCTGCTGTGCCGTTACGTGCGACGCCTGCCGGCCAGCACCCAGTGCACGCTGTGGTGGCTGGTGGCGGTGCAGGCCGTGGTTGGCCTGTTCTGGGCGTCACCGCTGGAGTTGCCATTGCTACCCGCCGTCGATGCTGCACCGATGGTAGTGCAGGCTGCGGCAACCGCTGCACCGATGACCACCGCGCCGCTCATAGTGATGAAGCCTTTGCCAGCGGACAGCAGCTGGTCATGGAGCCTGGTGCTGATGGCGATGTGGGCTGCTGGCGTACTGGTGATGGCATTGCGCACTGCGCTGGCGTATCGCGCCAGTCGTGCCCTGCTGCGTGCCGCGCAGCCCTGCCACGATCACAAACTCAACGCCGCGCTTGCGCTTGCCGCCGATGCGCATGGCCTGCGCCGCGCACCGCGCCTGATGCTCAGCACTGCGATCGACTCGCCGCAGCTGATTGGCCCATGGCGTCCGGTGTTGCTGCTGCCTGCGCGTGGTCTGCAGCGCATGGGCGACGACCAGCTGGACATGGCCTTGACCCATGAACTGGTGCATCTGCAACGCCATGACCTGTGGCTGGGCTTGGTGCCTGCGCTCGCCCAGCACCTGTTCTTCTTCCACCCGGTGGTGCACCTCGCCGCCCGCGAATACGGCATTGCCCGCGAAGCCGCGGTGGATGCCGCGGTGGTCGCCGGTGACAGGCACTGCCGCCAACACTACGGACGCCTGCTGTTGCAGTTGGGCGTTGCTCCCCGGCCCGGCGCTGGTTTGGCCAGCGCGTCGCCGACCTTTCTAAGCCTCAAGCGGAGATTGCTCATGTTGCAGGACACATCTTCCTTCCCGCGCGTCGGTGCGGCCTTGATCATTGCTGCGGTCGCCGTGATCGGTGTGGCTCCGCTGCGCCTGGTGGCGATGCCGGCACCGCCCGTGCCGCCAGCACCACCGATACCTTTGGCTGCGCCAGCTGCACCGGTAGCGCCAACCGCACCGGTCACACGTTCGGTGACACGCACGGTGGTTGCCGGTGCTGCTGTACCCGCCGCACCGCCAGCGCCGCCAGCACCACCTGCACTGGTGGTGCCACCCGCACCGCCGGCGGCCCCGCCAGCACCCGCTGCACCATTGCGTACGCAAGGCGTGATCCATCTTTCCAGCAACCAGAACGCCGATGGTTATGTGCTGATCAAGGGCAACCATAACGTCATGAATGGCACCGTCGCCGACCTGCGCGAAGCCAAGCAACTGGATGACGGCAAGGGCGTACTGCTGGTACGCCGTGATGGCAAGCGCTATGTGGTGCGCGATGCGGCAACCTTGTCGCGCTTTCAGCAGCTGTATGCCGAAAGCGTGCGTCTGGGTGATGCGCAGGGCCGTCTGGGTGACCGGCAGGGGGCGTTGGGCGACCGCCAGGGGCAGATCGGTGAGCGCATGGGCGAGATCGGCGCACGGATTGGTGAACTGGCGAGTGAGCAGGCGGAGCTGGCACTGAGTTCGGGTGAACGTAGTGATGCGCAGCGCCGTGCATCTGAAGCAGCGCGCCGCAAGCTGGAACAGGCACGCGAGGAAATGGAGAACCCGGCAATGCGTGCGGAGATGGAAAGCCTGGCCGCGCAGCAGAGGGAATTGGGCAAGCAGCAGGCTGAGTTGGGCCGGCAGCAGGCGGCGGCCAGCGCCAAGGCCAACCGTGATGCGGAGCAGTTGATCCGTGAAGCGATCAGCAGTGGGATTGCGCGGCCGCTTGGTGGGTGATGTTCTGGGAGGGTTTGCTGGGGCTTGGTTTTAGAGCTACAGCAAAAGCACCCCTCCCCAGCCCTCCCCTTCGCCTACAGCGAAAGGGAGGGGGCCAAGCTCTGCTCCCTCCCTTTGGCGTAGCCAAGGGGAGGGCTGGGGTGGGGTAGGCTCTACAAGCAAAGCCTGACGAGCAACTGAAACTCAGCGCTCCGCCTCCAACGCCAATTCCGTCCGCTCATCAGCCTCTGCTTGTACCAAGCGCAGGAACAGCAGCGCCAAAGTCACCACGTCCTGATGGTTATGCTCGCCAACACGGCGCAGATTGCGCGCGCTGCCACCGCGCAAATAACTCAACCACGCCGCAGGCGCTTCCGAACCCGGCAGGTCATCCTCGCGTGCGATCAGCAGCAGCTGCCGTTCGATGGTCGCCAGTCGACAGTTCTCCCAGGTGCCGCGATAGCGACGACGGGTCGGGAACAACAAGTCCACATGATCCAACGCCGAAATCGGATCACCACGACGCGCCAGTCGGTATCGAGTCTTCAACAACGGCGCGTCATAGCAGCGACCGTTGTAACTGGAAAGCACCGTGCTTGGTGACAGCCAGCTCGCAAACAACTCCAGCATTGCGCTCTCCGCGCCCATCGTCGACATCAGCAGCTGGCGCACGCGCAGGCCTTCGCCGCGCGCTGCATCGTGATGCCAGTCGGCGGCGCCGATCATGAAGGCGCGGGTACCGGTGCCGCCGGCCAGGCCGGTGGTTTCGGTGTCGAAGAACAGCAGGTCCTGCGGCGCGACAGATTCTTCAGGACGTTTGCTGAAAGCCAGTGACAGCGGCTGCGTTGGAATCGCCTGCGGGATGAAGGCTTCGATCAGATGCAGTCCGGGTGCGATCTCGGTGCCGGGTAGATCGCGATCAACCGGGCCGCGTTCGACTGGCTGTGCAGGAGCGATGGCGCGGTTGCGTGTAGCCAACAAGCGTCGCAGTGCAGCGCCGTCTTGTGGAACTGCGGATTTGTGTTGGATCTGATCGACCCAGCCGAATACCGAGGATTCCTGCTTCGGCTTTTGTAGGAGCGGTGTCAGCCGCGAAGCCACTGCTGCATCCGAAGCAGGAGAAGAACCAGATGCATCCGGAGCAACAGGCACTGCTGCGGCGTCCACCATTGCTGGCTTCGCGGCTGACGCCGCTCCTACAACAGCTGCGGGCTCCGCTGATCCCGCAGGTGCTGCCGTTGCCAGCCCTGCCTGTTTACGCAGGGCTTTCAATTTGTCCAGGCTGATGCTCATGGCAGCAGGTCGACGGCCTCGTCCATGACGATGGTTGGCACCTGATCGCAACGCTCGGCCGAGAGCAGCGACAACACGGTCAATGCCAATGAGCGCGGCGTTGGGCCTTTCTCTTCTTCCTGTGCAGCCAATACCGGACCAACACAGGCCGGGCAGCCGGCATTGCAGTCGCAACGCTCCACCAACTCCAAGGCGCGCTGCACCAGCTCGCCCTGACGCTGCCACAGCGGTTCGCTCAGGCCAACGCCACCGGGGAAGTTGTCGTACAGGTATACCGTGGGTACGAAACTCTGCATCAGTTCCACTGTGGTTTCGCCAGCTTCATTGCCACGCAGCTGACCGCGGCCGGTCTGGTCGGCGATTGCAAACCAGGCACCATCGCCATTGCCCACTGCTTTCTGCAGATCGCGGGCGTCGGCCATCACTGCTACGGTGGCGACGATGTGCAGCGCATAGGCGGCGCCGAGGAAACCGTCCAGCGCATCCTGCTTCTGCGCGAAGCTGCGCAGCAACGTGGCCTGCGGCAGCTGCCACCAGACGGCCGTGGTATGCAGCTCCTGGTCGGGCAGGTTGACCGGGCCGTAGCCGATATTCTCGTGCGTGTAGTAACGGATCTTCTTGTAGCCGGCGACGCGTCGCACCACGTGGACTTCGCCATGATGCGAGTCGCCACGGCCGGCGCCGTCGCCATCAAAGCGATCCAGCACTTTCAGCTTGGTGTAGTCGATGCTGTCGGTGTAGTAGTCGACGTGCGTGCGGGTTACGTAGGCTTTACGTCCATCCCAGTCCAGCCGTTCCACTTGATACGGCGTGCTCTGCACCATGTGGATGGCGCCTTCGTACAGCGTCAGTGCAGCGGCGGAATAATCCACCTCGGCGATGATCTGCTGCTTGCCGTCACTGCGGTCCACCACCACGAAGTTGCCATCGGCCACCGCGCGCAGGCTCACCGCATTGGCGGGATAGCTGTCGGCGATCCACTCCCAGCGGTCGCCTTCCTGGTGCACCACTTCGGTCTCGGCCAGCGCCTGCAGGAACACCAGCGGATCGATCGGCCCGAACGGCTCGCCAGCCAGGAAGGGCAGCTCGAACGCCGCGCAGCGTATGTGGTCGAACAGGATCAATGGCTGGTCCGGCGAGATGCGTGCGTGCTCGGGCGTGGCGTTGGCGAAGAAATCCGGATGCCGCACCACGTACTGATCCAGCGGCTGGCTGCTGGCCACCATCACGCCGAGCGCGGCCTGCTGACGACGGCCGGCACGGCCGAAGCGTTGCCAGGTTGCCGCAACGCTGCCCGGGTAACCATTGAGGATGACCACGTCGAGCGCACCAATATCCACGCCCAGCTCCAGCGCCGAGGTACTGACGATGCCGTCGATGTTGCCGGCGCGCATCGCCCGTTCCACCTCGCGGCGCTCGGTCGGCAGGTAGCCGCCACGATAGGCGCGGATGCGTGCCGGCTTGCGCGGGTCGTTGTCGAAGATGTCCTTCAGGTACTTGGTCAGCACCTCCACCATCAAACGCGTCTGTGCGAACACCAGCGTCTTCAAGCCACTCTTGATCGCGATGCGGGCAATGCGGTTGGCCTGTGAACGCGCCGAGGCGCGCAGGCCAAGGTCCGGGTTGATCACCGGCGGGTTCCACAGCAGCACGTGCTTGGGCCCGGTGGGCGCACCGGATTCGGTGATGGCATGCACGCGCTCTTCCACCAGCGCCTCGGCGTGCGCATGCGGGTTGCCGATGGTGGCCGAGCACAGGATGAACTGCGGTTGCACGCCATAGAACGCGCAGATGCGCTTGAGCCGGCGGATCACATTGGTGACATGGCTGCCGAACACGCCGCGGTAGGTGTGGATCTCGTCGATCACCACATAGCGCAGGTTCTCGAAGAACTGCGCCCATTTGGTGTGATGCGGCAGGATGGCCTGGTGCAGCATGTCCGGGTTGCTGACCACGATGTCGCCATGTAGGCGGATCGCCTGCCGTGCATCGCCGGGGGTGTCACCGTCGAAGGTGAACGCCTTGACGCCCAGATCACCGGCGCGGTTGAGCTCCAGCAGCTCGGCCACCTGATCCTGCGCCAGCGCCTTGGTCGGGAACAGGTACAAGGCCTTGGCATTGCCCTGCATCGCCGCGCTGACCACCGGCAAGGTGTAGCACAGCGATTTGCCAGAGGCGGTAGGCGTGACGATGGCGACGTGCTCGCCGCGCTGGGTGGCGTCCCAGGCCTCGGCCTGATGCGAGTACAGCTGCTCGATGCCGCGCGCCTTCAATGCAGCTTTCAGCGCCTCGGGTACGTCATCGGGAATCGGCGCATAGCTGCCTTCGCGGCCGGGGATGGTGAAGCTGCCGGTGACTCGGTCCTTGTAGCGCCGGGCCAGGCGCTGGCCGAGCAACGAGCCGTCACGCGAGGGCAGGCCATCGGTGGTTGCCAGCGCCCGTTCGCTGGCTTCGGTGCGGGGAGCGAGGGAGAACGCCATGCACGCAACTGCCGATCAAAGAACATATGGAAGCATATTGGTGTCTCATGCCGTGAGACCCATTGGGATTACGACATGCTGAACGGACGCCGGCGTTCCAACAAAATGTGAAGGACAGCCTGCGTATGCTGCAGGCGACGCGCAACAGGCAGGGTGGGTGGCTGTGGCATTACCGGCAAAATGGAGCACCTTGTTGGCCGGCATGATGCTGGCGGGGATGGCACAGGCGCAGCAGACCGTGCCAGCAAGCACAGCTGCCTCGCCTCCCGGGGCGGAGGTGGTCGAACCGGCAGGTGTCGACAACGCGCGAGCCGATCCGAGCGATGTCGTGGAGGTGCCGGCGCAAGGCAACGTCACCACCCTGGGTGAAGTACGCGCCATCAAGCCCGAAGACGATGAGCCGTTGGACCTGTACCGCTTCAAGAACCCGGTGCAGGCCGCGCCCAACCGTTTCAGCAAGAACTGGAGCGAGCCACCGACGCCCGAGCAGGTCGGCATGAGTGGCGGCTACCTGATGATGGGCATCGGCTATGGCCTGATGAAGGCCGCGCAGGGCCTGAACAAGCTCACCGGCGGCCCCGACCAGATCCAGTCCGCGATCGCCCGGCCACCGCCGGAGTTGACCGAGGACGAGCAGCGGCGGGCGGCCGACTACTGCGCGATCAACGGCTGCATCGTGCCAGAACGCTGATACGGGGGCTGTTCCTGGCATGGCGGCAGCGGCGTCAAGCCGCGCGGTATCGGCCGGATCCGATTAAAGTAGCGCCCATGGATAACCAACAGATTCCCGGTGGCCTGCTCATTGCCATCGAAGGCATTGATGGCGCTGGCAAGACCACGCTCGCTCACACCCTGGCCCAGCACCTGCGCGCTGCAGGGGCGCAGGTGGTGCTGGGCAAGGAACCGACCAACGGCCCGTGGGGCACCCGCCTGCGCGCCACCGCCGCCACCGGCCGGCTGAGCCCGGAGCAGGAGGTCGAATACCTGCTGCACGACCGTCGCCAGCATGTGGAAGAGGTCATCGCCCCGGCCTTGGCCCGTGGCGAGATCGTCATCCTCGACCGCTACTTCCCGTCGATGGTCGCCTACCAGGGCGCCGCCGGCCTGCCGCTGGACGAGATGCTGCAGGCCAACGACTTCGCACCGCGCCCGAATTTGCTGCTGTTGCTCGACCTGCAGCCGGAGCAGGGCCTAGAGCGCATCCGCGCGCGTGGCGACAAGCCCAACCACTTCGAAACCGCGCAGAACCTGGAGCGTTGCCGGCTGATCTTCCAGCAGCTGGAGCTGCCCAACAAGCAGGTCATCGACGCCAGCCGCAACGAAGCCGAAGTGCTGGCTGATGCGCATGCGGCGATTGCCGCGGCCTTGGCCCTGCGCGTGGGTGAACAGGGCGCGCAGCTGCTGCAGAACGTGCAGGGTTTGGAGCTGTAGAAGGCTGTTGAACCTGTAGGAGCGGCGTAAGCCGCGAAGCTGACAATGCCTCAGGTGCAGGCAATACATGTCATCTGCTGCTGTACGTGCTTCGCGGTTTACGCCGCTCATACAAGCACACCGATTGCCCTGGTTCGTCACCCCTAGCGCTCAACAAGAACATGATTTCCCGGCCACAACGCTCGAACAGGCAAGCAGCGGCACAGCCGCTGCTGCATCCCCGCAACCGCCATCAAGGCCGTTATGACCTGGTGCGTCTGGTTGCGGCGAATCCCGCTTTGCGCGCGCACCTGATCCGAACCCCGGCCGGTACTGACAGCATCGATTTCAGCAACCCGGCTGCCGTGCGCGAACTCAACCGCGCGCTGCTCGCCAGCGACTACGGCATCCAGCATTGGGATATCCCCGATGGCTATCTGTGCCCGCCGGTGCCGGGCCGGGTGGACTACCTGCACGGTCTGGCCGATCTGCTGGCTGCAGACTACAACGGCGTGATCTCACGCGGCCCCACGGTGCGCGCGCTGGACATTGGTGTCGGAGCCAACTGCATCTATCCCTTGTTGGGCCAGGCCGAATACGGCTGGCGTTTCCTTGGCAGCGATATCGATGCGGATGCGCTGCAGGCCGCCAATGCCAATGTGCAGGCCAATGGCCTCGGTCATCTCATCGAACTGCGCCAGCAGCATGCGCGCGGCAATCTGTTCGCCGGCCTGCTGCAAGCCGATGAGCGCTTCCACCTGACCCTGTGCAATCCGCCATTCCATGCCTCGGCCAAGGAGGCGGCACAGGGCAGCCAGCGCAAGCTTCGTAATCTCGGTGGCACGAAGGCAGGCGGCCGCAAGGCGCCTGCGCTGAACTTCGGCGGCCAGGCCAACGAGCTGTGGTGCACCGGTGGTGAGGCATCATTCCTGCGGCGGATGATCCGCGAGAGCGTGGATATCCAGAATCAGGTGCTGTGGTTCAGTTCACTGGTGGCCAAGAGCGAGCACCTGGCCGATATCCACAAGCAGCTGGACAAGGTTGGCGCAGCCGAGGTACGTGAAGTGGCGATGGCGCAGGGCAACAAGCAGAGTCGCTTTGTTGCATGGAGCTTCCATCCAGCCGCTGCACGCAAGGGCTGGATGCAGGCAACGCAGGCCTAGGCCGGGTTCAAGCTGACACGCCGGCCAGCACCGCGTACATCACCACGAAGGTGACCAGGAAGAAATAGATGAAACCGATGAAGCTGTAGCGCAGCAGGGTCAGGATCGGGTTGCCGCCATACACGCGCTGCTGCATCCAGAACAGATATACCGGCACAGCAAGCCACAACAGCACATACAGCCAGGCACAAATCGAGCTGACCACCGCATTGCCGATTGCACCGCTGATACCGGCGATGAGGAAGGTGGTCAACAGCACTAGCATCAGCCAGCAGTGGCTGTATAGCGCCACCACAAGGTGTTCGAGGTAACCCATCGGCCGTCGCATGATGTAAGCCACGCGCAACACCAGCGCGAAGATCGGCATCAGAAAGAACAGCGCACCGGGCAGTGAGGTCAGGATGGCCTGCACGTACAGATCGGTCTTGCTGCCCATGCGTTCGACATTGGCTTGGCCGTTGGCTAGCCGACGATTGAGCCAGTTGCTGACGAACTTCGGCCAGCCAGCCAGCACGACGGGATTGGTTTCCGGGTCCCAGGGTTTGCCGTTGATCGGGACATTGATGAAGACTGCTTTTTTCTCCGCACTGACACGCTCGGCAGCCTCGTCAGCACGCGCCAGCGCCGAGTCGGTAGCGCTGCGTGCGGATGGCTGCGCGTTTGCTTCGAGTTCCGCGCTGCGTTGCGCAGCTGAGGTGTTGATCGCTGCCATGGCAATGGCAAGCGCTGGCGCGGCCGCAGGATTTGTCTTCTGCTGTTGCTCGATCTGCGCCACCTGGGTGGTACGCACGGCTTCCACCTCGGCTACGGTCTGCGCCTTGGCGAAGGCCGGATCGGCGTTGCTGCCGGTGCCGAAGTCGTCGCTGTGCAGCGTCAGTTTGCCAACGAAGAAGGTGAACAGCGTAAGGATCACGAACAGCCGCAGCGGCTGCACATAGCCGACGCGCTGACCCTTTAGGAAGTTGACGGCGATCCGACCCGGTACCAGCAGATCGCGCAGGGTGCGGAAAATGCGCCCATCCAGATGCCAGAACGATTCGAACACCTCTTCGACTGCATGCCCGAAGTTCTTCAGCGGGTTATGCGCCGACTGCCCGCAGCCATGGCAGTAGTGGCCCTGCAACGGCGTGCGGCAGTTCTCGCAGGCACCGTGTTCGGAAGTGGAATGCACGACTTCGGTCTGGCTCATGGCTGGCGCGGCGGGCAACGGTTGGAAGCCGCATACGATAGCGGGGTTTGCCGGCTCTGTTCAGTGTCCGTTACAAAAACACTCGCCGAAGTAGAGCCCCTCTCCCGTTCACGGGGGAGGGGTTGGGGTGGGGGAAAGCTCCTGGCTCGTAGACCCCAAAGGCCAACCCATCCAACTCAAGAACCCCGCACCTTCCGATGCCATAACGCATTGACGATCACCCAGCGCCCATCAAACCGCCCCATCTGCAGGTGATCGATGAACCACGGGCTCTCCAACCGCACCGTGGCGATGTCCTGATCCACCTGTAGCACCGTCACCGTCCGCTGCCACTGCTCGCGCGGCGTCTTCAGTGCGCCCTCGCGGGTGAAGCGGATCAACTCGTCTGAGCTCATCCGGCCCAGGCCCAGTGTTTCATTCGGATTGGCAACGAGATTGCGCTTGGCCAGGTCCGGATGCAGCGCCCGCGTCACCCGCGCGACATCGCCTTCCAGCTGGCCGTCCATGTAGTCGTAGGCGGTTGCCTCGATGGCCTGCAAGGTGGCCGCATCCGGAGGCGCCGCTGCGGCGTTGCCGGCGACACAAAGCATTCCCACAACAAACACGCGTAGTGCAGCTGACAGCATGGCCGGTTCCAGATGGTTGGTGGTTGGGGAATCGTGGCAGCTACTGGTGGGGAAGCAATGGGCTGGAGGTCATTGGCCGTTTTGCTGAAACTGCGTTGGGAACGATGGGCTGAATGTGTTCAGTTCAAGGATGCGGTTTGGCAAACGGACAATGCTGGGCGAAGATTCGAAACGGGGCGGCATTGGGAATTGCAGGGAATGCAAATAGAAACTGTTGCGATGGCGGCGCCGGTGGAGAACCGACGCATCAACTACGTGTTGGTCGATCACGAGAACGTCCAGCCGACCGATCTGAATCTGCTTGATCGTGAGGATGTCCGTCTCTGGGTATTCGTTGGTGCCGCGCAGACCAAACTATCGTCGGAACTGGCAATCCAGATGCAGGTCATGCGTGAGCGCGCCGACTATGTGCGGATATCTGGCAATGGTTCCAACGCCTTGGATTTCCATATCGCCTTCCATATCGGTCAGTTGGCGACAGTCGACCCACGCGGGTTCTTCCACATTATCTCCAAGGACACCGGATTCGATCCTCTGGTACAGCATCTGAAGACGAAGAAGATTCTTGCATGCCGTTCGGCAGCGGTTGGAGACATGCCGCTGTTCAAGCCCGTCGTTGCCGACAAGCCTATGGTGCCTGCGTCAAAGCCAGCTGAAAAAGCGAGTGCGAAGAAAGTGACGGTTGTAGTTGAAAAAGCCCAACCCCTCGCCAAGAAGCCTGCGGTTGCCGTGGCCAAGAAGGCTGTACAGGCAAAAGCAATGTCCGCAACGGAAAAGCTTGTTCGAATGAAGGCGTTGTTGGCCAAGATGACAAGTGGGAAGCCTGGAACTCTGGCAGCGTTGAAGAAACACATCGCGTCCAATTTTCAGAATCAGATCAATACTCAGGAGATTGATGCGCTGATCGCGGGTCTGAAGAAGGCGGGCACATTGAAGGTTGACGGTACCAAGGTGATATTCAGCTGAATTCGGTGCGGTGATTACATTGTTGAAGCGTCTGTGCTGTTGTCGCTTTGATTGCTTGGAAAGCCCCTGCCGAGCATGGCTCGGCACTACAGGGTGCAGAAATCAGAACGCCACGCATTGCGTGGCGTTCTGATTTCAATCGTTGCAGCAATCGATCAGGGCATTACGGGCGGTGTATACGCCAGCGTCGCACCCAGTGCCCACAACAGCAGCAGTACCAGCGGGGTGTGCACCAGTAGCTGCACGAAGGTGAAGCCGATCAGGTCGCGGGCCTTCAGGCCGAGTACGCCGAGCAGCGGCAGCATGTAGAACGGGTTGATCAGGTTGGGCAGGGCTTCGGCGGCGTTGTAGATCTGTACCGACCAGCCGAGGTGGTAGTGCAGGTCGTTGGCTACCTGCATCACGTACGGCGCTTCGATGATCCACTTGCCACCGCCGGAGGGAATGAAGAAACCCAGCACCGCCGAGTAGCTGCCCATCAGCAGCGCGTAGGTGTCGTGGCTGGCGATCTGGGTAAAGAAGGTGGAGATGATGTGGGCCACGCTATGGCCTTCGCTGCCGTTGACCGTGGTCATGATGGCGGCGATGGAGCCGTACAGCGGGAACTGGATCAGCACGCCGGTGGTCGAGGGCACGGCGCGTGAGACCGCATCGAGAAAGCTGCGCGGGCGCCAATGCAGCAACGCACCGGCCATCAGGAACAGCAGGTTGTAGGTGTTCAAGCCGGAGATCGCCTGGATCGCCGGTTTGGTGCTGAACTCATGGATCAACCAACCAGCCGCCAGCGCAACCAGCAGCAGGATCAACAGCGGGCTGTGTTCCAGCCATTCACCGGGGCGGGTCGGCTTGGTTTTGACCGGTGCGGCATCGCTCATGACATCCACGCCGCAATCAGCGGCATCGCGCGCGGAATTGGCGGCCGGTGCGGTGACGTAGGCAATGATCAGCGATACCACCACCAACGCGGCCAGCAAGACGCCGGACTGCCACAGGAAGATGGTTTCGGTGAACGGGATGACGCCGGTGATCGACAGGATCGACGGCGGCAGGCTGGCCGGGTTGGCCTGCAGCTGTGCGGCCGATGAGGACAGGCCCAGCGCCCAGACCGCACCGAGGCCGAGATACGCCGCCGCGCCAGCAGCGCGGTAATCCATCTTCAGCTCGCTGCGGCGGGCCAGGGCGCGCACCAGCAGGCCGGCGAATACCAGGCTCAGGCCCCAGTTCAACAGCGATGCGGTCATCGACACGATGGCGACCAGGGCGACTGCGCTGCGGCCGTTCTTGGGTACGCGGGCCAGCCGATCGATCAAGCGCGAGGCCGGACCCGACGAGGCCACCACATAGCCGCCTATCACCACGAAGGCCATCTGCATGGTGAAGGGGATCAGGCTCCAGAAGCCGTCACCGAAGGCCTTGGCGGTGTCGGTAGGCGCGGCGCCAATGGACAGCGCGGCCAGCGAGACCGCGGCCAGGGCGAGGGCGGCGAACACCCAGGAATCGGGGAACCAGCGTTCGGCGAAATTCGCACAGCGGATCGCGAAGCGCGCCGAGGCGGTGTCTTGGGTAGTGGGCTGCATGGGGCGGGTACCGTGGGGAAACAACCGGGCGACGGTAGCGCGGCAGCGGTGATGGGTGGAACTGGACCTTTGGATAGTGCCTGCGTATTCATGCACGGGCGCCGAGGCCGGCACGATGCCTGCTGATTTCCCGAGTGCAGCCATGTCCCTCCCTCTCCGTTTGCCGGAGAGTGAGGGCACGCTGCCTGCTTACTCGGCAGCGTCGTAGGAGAACTGGATGCCGGCGGTACCGCCGGTGCTGATGAACAGCTCCATGAATTGCTTGGCGGTGTCGGCGCGGCTCCAGTCGCGCTGCAGTTCGCAGAACAGCTGCGGCACGCTGATCATCTTGCCGCCGGCCTGCTCGATGCGGCGCAATGCGGCATCGTGCGCGGCCAGCGAGGTGCCGCCCACAGCGTCCACCGGTACATACACCTCATAGCCTTCGCGCAGTGCGTCCAGCGCCGGGAAGGTGAGGCAGGCCTCGGTCCACAGGGCAGTCATGATCAGCTTCTTGCGGCCGGTGGCTTCCACGGCCTTGCGGAACTCCACGTCCTCCCAGGAGTTGATGGTGGTGCGGTCGTAGGTGGGCTCATCCTTCAGCACACGGCGCAGCTGCGGGATCGGCGGGTGGTTCAGGCCGGTCTTCACGTTGACCGTGGAATGCACGATCGGCAGGCCGTAGACCTTGCCGGCCTTGGCCACGCCGACGATGTTGTTGACCAACAGCTGGCGATCCATCGAGGCAATGGAGTTCACCTGTACCGGCTGGTAGTCGATGACGATCAGTGCCGCGTTTTCCGGGGTCAGCAGGTCGTCACGCTTGGGGTCACGTTTGGTTTCACTGGTCATGGCGAGGTTCCTTTCTGGGGTGCTGAAGGCGCAGCACGCGCTTGGGCATCGCACCGCATATCGCGGCGGGGTAAACGGGGGCCTTACTTGACGAGGTCCATGAAGTACGCCGCTTCCATGCGCTCGACGGCGTCGGCGTGGTGCGTTTCGAAATACTTGATGTGTGGGCCGTGGTGATGGTGCTTTTCGCGCAGCTCATGGCTGGCCCAGTGCTCGACGAAGATGAAGCGGCGTGGGTCTGCCTGGTCGCGATCCGGCTCAGCTGCGCTGGGAATCCAATTGCTCGTGGGTGGTCACCACTTCCTGCGCCTTGCTGTAGCTCTCGATCAGCAACTGGTAGTTGGGGAAGATGTTGGTGTACGCCTGCGCCCATTCGGCGGCGTCTTCGCGGTTCCAGGTCTTCTGCAGTTCCGAGGCGACCGCGGCCACATCGATGACGACGACGCCGGCCTGCATCATCCGCGCCAAGGTGATTTCCTGCGCCTGCTTGGAGTAAGTGCCGGAGGCATCAATCACCGCGAACACCTGGTAGCCATCGGCCACCGCTGCTATCGACGGGAACGCCATGCACACGCTGGTGATGGTGCCGGCAATGATCAACTGCTGCTTGCCGGTGTCCTTCACTGCCTGCACGAAGTCCGGGTTGTCCCAGGCGTTGATTTCACCTTTGCGCGCCACGTATTTCGCATGCGGTGCGTTCTGGTGGATCTCCGGAATCAGCGGGCCATTCGGGCCCTGCGGTACCGAGGCGGTGGTGATCACCGGGATCTTCGCCAGCGACGCCAGTTTGGCCAACGTCGAGGCCAATCGCCGCAAGGTGGTGAATGGCATGTCGTGCACGGTCTGGAACAGGCCGCTCTGGTGATCGATCAACAGCATTGCGACGTTGTCCGGATCGATGACGGGTTTTGCGCCGTTGAAGTTGGCAACTTGAGGGAAGGTATACATGGCTGTCTCACCACTGGGAGGGGCAGGTTCGCGCCGACGGGGTAACGCCTGCGCGAGAGAAAGATGACCGGGTGGTTAAACCCGGTCATCGGCGGATTACGCTGCGATCTGGCCGAAACGGCCGGAGTTGAAGTCATCCATCGCCTGACGGATTTCTTCCTGCGTGTTCATCACGAAAGGGCCGTAGCCGGCGATGGGCTCATCGATCGGCTCACCGGCAAGCACCAGCACGGTGGCGTCGGCGTTGGCTTCCAGTTCCACCTCACCGGCAGCACGGTCGAACAGCACCAGTTGACCTTCGCGGGCGAGCTGGCTGCCGTTGAGCAACACAGTCCCGTGCAGGATCACCATCGCCACGGTGTGGCCTTCGGTGAACTGCAGCGTGGCGTGCTTGTCACGTGACAGGCGCAGGTCCCACACGTCCATCGGTGTATGTGTACGGGCCGGGCCACGCTGACCGCCGAATTCACCGGCAATCACACGCACCTTGCCGGCGTCATCGGCCAGCGGCACCACCGGAATGTCGGCGTTGCTGATGTTCTGGTAGCCCGGTGCCGACATCTTGTCCTTGGCCGGCAGGTTGACCCACAGCTGCACCATCTCCAGCTTGCCGCCGCGCTGGGTGAAGGCTTCGGAGTGGAACTCCTCATGCAGGATGCCCGAAGCAGCGGTCATCCACTGCACGTCACCCGGGCCGATCTCGCCGCCTGCGCCGGTGGAATCGCGGTGTGCCACCTCGCCTTCATAGACGATGGTGACGGTCTCGAAACCACGGTGGGGATGCTGGCCAACGCCGCGCGGGCTGGTGGTGGGGCTGAACTCGGCCGGGCCGGCGTGGTCCAGCAGCAGGAACGGGCTGAGCTGGCGGCCGTGGGTGTTGTACGAAAACAACGAACGGACCGGGAAGCCATCACCAACCCAGTGCGGGCGGGGCGCGCTGTACAGGCCACTGATTTTCTTCATCTGTCTGCTCCTTGGGCGGCGCGGGGTGCGCCGGCGTTGGAGCAAAGATTAGATTTGGGACGATCACGCCGGTAGACGGCAAAAAATGGTCTGATAGTCCTATTTGGTGAACGCTGGAGCTGCAATGCAGGACCTGAACGACCTGTACTACTTTGCCAAGGTGGTCGAGCACGGCGGCTTTGCCCCGGCCGGGCGCGCGCTGGGCGAGCCCAAGTCCAAGCTGAGCCGACGTATCGCCCTGCTGGAGGAACGGCTGGGCGTGCGCCTGATCCAGCGTTCCACCCGCCACTTTTCGGTCACCGAGGTCGGCCAGACCTTCTACGCGCATTGCCGGGCGATGCTGGTGGAGGCCGAAGCCGCGGCCGAATCCATCGAGCTGACCCGTTCGCAGCCGCGCGGTGTGGTGCGGGTGAGCTGCCCGACCATGCTGCTGGATTTCCGGGTGGCGGCGATGGTGGCTGATTTCATGGCGCATTGCCCGGATGTGGAAGTGCACCTGGACGCCACCAACCGCCGCGTTGACGTCATCGCCGAAGGTGTCGATGTGGCTATCCGCGTGCGCCCGCCACCGTTGGAAGACAGTGAGCTGGTGTTGAAGGTTTTGGCCGAGCGCACCCAATGCCTGGTGGCGGCACCCTCATTGCTGGAAACGCATGGCCATTCGCATGGCCCTGCTGATCTGCATCTATTGCCCAGCGTTGCCTTGGGCGTGCCGCAGGCTGAGCATGTCTGGCGCTTGATCGGCCCGAATGGCGCGACCGCTGAAGTACAGCATCATCCGCGTCTGATCACCCGCGGCATGACCGCGTTGCGTGCTGCGGCACTGGCGGGTGTCGGTGTGGCGCAGTTGCCGACGATGATCGTGCGCGATGCGCTGGAGGCAGGGCAGTTGGTCAACGTGGCCCCGAACTGGGCGCCGCCGAAGGAAATCATCCACGCGGTGTTTCCGTCCAGGCGCGGCTTGTTGCCGTCGGTGCGCTTGTTCATTGATCACCTTGCGGCCTCCTTTGCTGCGCTGGATGAATCCTGATCGTGGGTTGGAACACCTATAGCAGTCACGGAAATTGAACGGGGCCTTGGCAACAATGCCAGCTCCCGCACAAATGGAGTTGCTGCATGCGTGTTGCTGCTGTGTCACTGGCTTGTCTCAGCGTTCTTGTCTCCGCCTGCGGGCGCGATGCACCTGCCGATCAAACTGCTGCAGCACCGGAAGCCGCGCCTGCGGCGGCCGCTGCTCCGACGCCATCCAGCGCGGAAGTGCTCACTGCAGGCAGCATCGAATTCCCGGTGATACCCACCATCATGGTGCCCAGCATCATCGGCAGCGGCCCGGCACAGAAGCGGCTGGAGCTGTCGATGCAATCATTGATCGATCCGGTCGCCGGCATCAGCGTGCGCCCAGCCAACTGCGCCACCGATGGTGGCCTGGTCAATGAAAGCGGCTTCACCAACGTCGATGCGAAGGGCAACCTTGAACGCGTCGGCGGCCACGGTGTGTTCAACATCGGTGCCGATGGCAGTGGCCAGGCGGTGACCGGTGACGGCGTGGTGGAAGTAAAGCCGGATGGCAGTGGTAGCGTGGTCAACGAGGCGGGCACCTTCGAAGTGAATGCCGATGGCTCCGGTACCTATGTAGGCGCGCACGGCAACATCGAGCTGGACGGGAAGGGCGGCGGCAGCTGGGTGGGGGGCTTCGGCACCATCGAGAACCACGGTGATGGCTCGGGCAGCTGGGTGGGCAGCGATGGCAACATCGAGATCAACGCCGACGGCTCGGGCAAGTGGATCGGCGGCCCGGAAGGCATCGTCGAAAATCGCGGTGACGGCACCGGCACGATCGGTGCGGTGCCGCGCGAAGTGAAGATGGCACCGCTGCCGCCGTTGCCGCCCGCCGGGAAGTTCCCGCTGCTGGACAAGTTCAAACCGTCCGGTGCGCCGTGCGGCTACGTGATCACCCTCAACGACAAGGTGTTGTTCGATTTCGACAAGGACGTGGTCCGTCCTGATGCCGGCAAGGTGCTGGATGTGCTGGCGACGGCGCTGGGTAAAGTGCCTTCGAGTGCGATGGAAATCCGTGGTCATACCGATTCACAGGGCAGCGACGACTACAACCAGGATCTGTCCGAGCGCCGTGCACAGGCGGTGTTGGCTGCGCTGCGGCAGCGCGGCAGCGCGACCGATGCGGCCGCACATGGCTACGGTGAATCGCAGCCTGTTGCACCGAATGAGGTCAATGGCAAGGACAGCCCCAGCGGCAGGCAGTTGAATCGGCGTGTGGAGATTTTTGTAAGAACCTGACAGCTGTTTGTAGGAGCGGCGTAAGCCGCGAAGCCACTGCTCCCGCCGGAGCAGCAGATAGCCAGATCCAACCCGGCCAGATAGCAATCGCCACGAATGCCCAGGTTGTAGGCATTCGTGGCTTCGCGGCTGACGCCGCTCCTACAAAACCGGGCAATCTGGTGATTATTGGTTGGTGCATGGAGCCCCTTGCCGAGCATGGCTCGGCACTACCGCTGAGGTGTTGATGACCATCGGCCCGTGTCATGCACCACAGGCTTGTCGCATCATGGCCTTCTCAGACAAGCGAGAGGTTGGTGATGCATGTGTTCCGTCCTGCAGTACTGGGGTTGGCCCTGATGGCCGCCATGGGTTTGGCCAATGCGGCGCCGGCGGTGGCTGACGTGGACGCACGCGGGGTGAAGATCAGCGAAGCCGCGTATCCGGGCACCATCCGCCTCGAAGTGGACGCGACCGACCTGGGCCAGCGCGTGTTCAAGGTGCGGCAGACCGTACCCGTGCAGCCGGGCCTGCAGCGCTTCCATTACCCGGCCTGGTTGCCGGGCAGCCATTCGCCCAGCGGCCAGATCGAAAAGCTGGCCGGGCTGGTGATCAACGCCAACGGCCAGCGTCTGGAATGGGTACGCGACCCGCTCGATGTCTACACCTTCAACGTGCAGGTGCCTGAAGGCGTCAATGAGCTGCGCATGGACTTCCAGTTCCTCAGCCCCACCGATTCGGCGCAGGGCCGCACGGTGATGACGCCGAACATGCTCAACCTGCAGTGGAACGCGATGCTGCTGTACCCGGCCGGTCACGCCGCGCATGCCATTACTTACCAGGCCAGCGCGCGTTATCCGCAAGGCTGGGATGCGGCCAGCGCGTTGACGGTGGCCAGCCGCAACGGCGACACAGTGAACTATGCGCCGACCAATCTGGAAATCCTGGTCGACTCGCCTGTATTCGCCGGCCGTTACCACCGCATGTTCGATCTGGCCCCGGCCGGTACCCGCCCGGTGCGCTTGAACGTGTTTGCCGACCGGGCAAAGGATCTTGAAGCCAAGCCCGAGCACATCGAACAACACCGCGCGCTGGTGACGCAGGCACGCAAGCTGTTCGGCGCCGAGCATTACGACCACTACGATTTCCTGTTCGCCGTGACCAACCAGCTTGGCGGCATCGGCCTTGAGCACCAGCGCTCCAGCGAGAACAGCGAAGACCGCGATTACTTCAGTGGTTGGGATGCCAAGGTCGGCAGCAGCGATCTGCTCGGCCATGAGTACACCCATTCCTGGGACGGCAAGTACCGTCGCCCGGCCGATCTGGCCACGCTGAACTACAATGTGCCGATGCAGGGCAGCCTGCTGTGGGTCTACGAAGGGCAGACCCAGTACTGGGGCAATGTGCTGACCGCGCGCGCGGGTATCCGTCCGCTGGATGCCTCTCGTGATGCGTTGGCGATGGTTGCTGCGACCTATGCGGACAACCGCCCCGGTCTGGAATGGCGCTCGCTGGGCGACACCACCAACGACCCGGTGATCGCCCGCCGCAAGCCCAAGCCGTATCGCGGCTACCAGATGAGCGAGGACTACTACCAGGGCGGACAGATGCTGTGGCTGGAAGCCGACGTGCGCCTGCGCACGCTCAGCGGTGGCAAGCGCAGCCTGGACGATTTCGCCAAGGCCTTCTTCGGCCAGAACGACGGTCAGTGGGAGCGTCCGGATACCTATACCTACGACGACGTCGCCGCGACCCTGGAACAGGTGCAGCCGACTGGTGACTGGTCGCAGTTCCTGCGTGATCGTCTCGAACGCAGGACCGGCCTGGTTGGGGGCATTGAAGCAGCTGGCTGGAAGCTGGTCTACAAGGACAAGCCCAGCGCGTACTTCAAGGCGACGATGAAGGGCCGTGGTGCCAACTTCATCTACTCGCTGGGTGTCTCGTTGAGCCCGGCCGGTTATGTCAACGAAGTGCGCTGGGACAGCGCCGCGTTCAACGCCGGCGTCGGCACCGGCATGCAGGTGCTGGCGGTGAATGATCTGCAGTACAGCGCCGACGAGTTGGAGGAAGCTGTGCGTGCGGCCAAGGACAGCAAGCAACCGGTGCGACTGCTGGTGAAGGAAGTGGATGTTTACCGCACGCTGAGCATCGACTACCACGATGGCCTGCGTTACCCAACGCTGGAGCGGATCGAGGGCAAGCCGGACTACCTGACCCCGATCTTCACCGCCCGCAAATAAAGCAAAGCAACTGTAGTGCCGAGCCATGCTCGGCAGGGGCTTTACCAGCAAGATCAAAAGCCTCCCCTCATCCCAACCCTTCTCCCGCAAGCGGGAGAAGGGCTACAGCCGAAGCAGTTCCTGTAGTGCCGAGCCATGCTCGGCAGGGGCTTTACCAGCAAGATCAACAGCCCCCTCATCCCAACCCTCGCTCCGCGCCCCGGCCCTTGCGCTGGCGCAAGGGCGTTCGACGGGCAGCGAACCTGTGGTTCGCAAGTTGCCCTTCTCACCACGCAAGCGGGAGAAGGACTAAAGCAAAAGCGAAGCAGCCGGCACCTGTAGTGCCGAGCCATGCTCGGCAGGGGCTTTACAAGGAAAGCCACAGCACAGCATGGCTACGCTCTACAGATATGGCTCTCGGCCCCAGGCAGATCAATTCGCTATCTGCACATCATCGATATAAACATTGAGGTCATACGCAGTGTTGGCGTGGTACAGCCATATCGCATCCAGCGAGACACTGCTGCCGGTGATCGCCCCATTGCCATTCACCCACGCATTCCACTGCGCCGCATCGTTCAATGACCACGACACATAGGTCCAGGTATTGGCAGCGATAGCCTTGCTGCTTGAACGCTCGGTGCCATCACTGTCGTCGATGCCGATGCCAACCGTGGTTCCGGTACCGCCACTCCACACCCAGAACCCGACGACACCATTGGCGCGGGTCAGCGCGGTATTGCTTGCAGGCGCACCACTTCCCGACAGCAGACGCACCGCCCAGTCGGCAGCGCTCGCGGTGTTGTCCTTCAGCAGCACCCGCAACGAACAGCTCCCGTTCTTCTGCGTGGTGCAATCCCGTGTGGCAGTGGATGCCGTGCTAATACCGGTAGTGCTACCCGAGTAACCGGGGCTGGTATCGAAATGGCCGACGCTGCTCTCGAAGCGATCCAGGTAGGTGACCGTGCCGGTGCCACCACCGCTGCCCGGATTCAGCAGCGTGTAGTACTTGGACCAGTTCCAGTTGATGCCAGGGTCGGTATGCGTCTGCCCGCTGTAATGCTGGTGGCCCTTGATCTTGACGCTGGTGGGCAACACGTTGATGCCGCTGCTGGATGCGCCGCTATACGCACTGGTGCAATTGATCGCGCTATACGTGGCACAGAAGTTGCGAACCAGTGCTGCCGAAGCGTCATACATGGCATTGGTGTACCAGGAGCTGTTGTCGACATAGCCTTCGTGTTCGATGCCTAGGGTGTAGCTGTTCTGGCTGCCGACGTGCCAGGCGGTATCGGCGTTGCGCACCATCTGTGTCACCTGGCCATCGGAGGAACGGATGACATAGTGCGCGCTGACCTGCGCGGAGGCATTCTTGAACCAGGAGATGGTGCCGGCGTAGCTGCCCTGCGTGGTGTGGATGGTCACTGCACTGATCGCTGCCGAGCGTGATGCCGCGTAGTTGGAGGTCGAGGCCGCACTCCAGATCGCGGGGCCATAGTCGGTGCTCTGGATGCTGGCATCCAGCGCAAGGCTGACGGCAGCGTCTCTGGCGGCAGCGCTGCCTGCCTGCAGGGTTTCGCTGATTGGGTCGATACGGAAGGCGTCGGTCTCGACGCGGTCCCTGCTTACATCCAGGCGCACCATCGGTGCGCGCAAGGTAACCAGCTGCGGCGCGTCGAAGGCCAACTCCCAGACGATCGCACGCTCGGGTACGACGATGCCGCGATCATTGACCCCGCGATCCTGCGCCAGCAGCACATCGTAGGCAAAGCTGGTGCGCGCGTAGTCGTCGACGGCGCTGCGTGCAGCCAGGCTGCTGCCGCGGGGCGCATAGCCCGCGTAGCGCATCAGTGCGGGACGGATTGCTTCAGGTGCCGGCGCGCTGCCAGTGCCGGCGTCGGGATGGTCCAGACGGATCTGTGCATCCAACAACGCAGCGGCCGCGAGGATATTGGTTGCCGCGTCGTTGCGCACGGCAGTTGTGGATACGCCAAGCAGCTTGGCGGCTTCGCCAACCTGGTCCTCGAAGCCGCCACCGGCATACAACCCCATCACGCCCCACGCGGGTGGCATGCGCAGATGCGCTTGATCCTGGTCAGGTGCATCGGGTTGCAATGGCGACCAGCGGCTTTGCACGAACGCCAGCGACTCCAGCGTGCCACGCGGGATGCCGGGATAGCGGCGATACGCTTGCTGGAAGTAGCGCGCGTACATCGCCCGCAAGGGCAGCATGCGTGCTTCTTCCATTTTCAACTGCATGTCCAGCGCCTGTTCGTTGTTGGCAACAGGTGCCTTGATCGTGGTTTGCGCAAGTGCGGGAACAACTACGGCACTGGTGATGACGGCAGACAGCAGCACGGCGGTATGACGGTGCATCATCGGTAGGACCCCCAAGCTTGGAACCCCCTGCGTGTGTGGTTCTACCGCAGCGGTTCCGCGCGTGTGTGAAATCGAAGGTCAATCAGTGATGGGGATCAAGGTGTTGCTGGATGGGTTGCGCTTGGGTGTGATCGCAATCCGATGCGAAAGGCACCCCTCCCCAACCTACGGCAAAGGGAGGGGCTGATCATGGGCTCCGACACGTTATGTGCTGACTTGCCTGCCCCCGCGAAGGCGGGGGGCGGAAGGGGGCGCTGTTGATGTTGCGCTTTCCAAGCCATCAATCACTTCAGTCTTGCGCTGCCGCTCCACCCGTTCGCCTGCGCTCCAGCCACCAAAGCAAGGAGGCGATAAGCACAAACCCCAGCAGCCACGGCCAACGCGGCCCCGGGATTGGCAGTGGAGCTGTACGCACAGCACCGCCGCTCAATGCAAACGTCGCATCGCGCATCTGTTGCGCATGCAATGCGACTGCTTTCTCCGGATCCAACAGCAGCATGCTCTGCTGCTGTTCGCCTGCTTCAACGCGGTGCCATCCGGCCGTCTGTGGCCATGCCGCAGCACAATTGCCAGCGGAAGGGTCGGGCAGTAGTTCGGTACGGCTGCCGTCCTCGGCGACCATCTGCGCCGGAGCGGTCAGCCCGCAAAGACTGATGCGTTCGCCACTCCAGGCCCAGGCGGGCAATGGCAGCGTGGGCGAATCCGGAAGCGATCGGGCCATGCTCGCCAAGGCGGCGTTCCATAGTTCGGCGTGTGCGTCGGCATGGCCCGAGAGCACCAGCGCATAGCTGTCAGTGATCGGCAGTACGCCAACCCTGCCCAGGCCAAGTGCGCGCCAGCCACCTATCGCGCTGCCGTCGGCGGCGCGCAACAAGGGCACCACATCAGCGCTGCTGAATTCCAGATTGAAGCGCTCGACTGTGAGCACAGCCTTGTTCTGCTCGGCATCGACAAGGCTGCGCAGCGTGACCGGCTTGGTCTGATCGCCGCCGCGTGCCTCCAGGCCCCATTCGCGCAGCGCGCGGCGAGCGCTGCCATCGAGGGAACCGCTGGTACGGACCAGTACACCCAGTCCGCCGCGTATCGCCTCGGTGATCGCCGCACGCTGCGCGGATGACAGGCCCGCAAGCCGGCGCTCATCAAGCAGCAGCAGGTCCAGGCGGGCGAGACTGGCAGCATCGAGAGAGGCCGGCGCATCGCCCATCTGCAGGCCGCCACCGATCAACATGCTGGTCTGCAGCGTTGCGCCGATATCGCTGCCCCAACGTTGCAGATACTTCAGTTCAGGGCCGGGGGCACCGGCGAGCACGCGGATGCTGGGAGCTGTGCTTGCGCGTACACGCACGGGCACCGGAAGTTGGTCCAGCACCTTGCCGCCGGCATCCAACACGCGCAGCGTGAAAACCACATCGCCGGGTTCGCGCGCGCTGGCACGCAAGCTCGCCCGGCCTGCTGCGTCAGTGGCGCTGATATCGACACGATGAGCGGCAGGGTCCAGCAGTTCCACGCGTACTTCAGGCATGCCCTGCACGCGGCTGTGCACGGTGAAGGCTGCACCTGGCGCGAGCAACGGCGGTGCCTGCAATTCCACCAGCCCTCGCGGTGCAGCCGTGGGCAGAAAGCGCAGCGGCGGCAGCGCGTTATCACGATCACGTGCTGGCAGGCCCTGGCCGACGATCACCAGCTCACGTGTGCCTGGGTGCTGGCGTAGCGCGGTGGCAAGATCCGGCACTGCCGTCGCAGACGCCAGCGCCGCTGCTTCCGGCAGGCGCACGTACGTTGCTGCCGGCACCGCCGCAACCTGCGCCGTGCTTGCGCCGGCTGTGGCAACCACCAGCGTTCCAGCACGACCGGAGCGTGATGGTGGATACAGGGTGAGGTACAGCAACGCAGCGGCGGCAAGCTGCAGCAACAGCAAGGCGGCGAGCCGCGGTGTGCGCGGACGTGGCGACAGCGCGAAGCGCAGGCTGCCCAGCGCGACGGCCAGTGCGATCAGGACGAGCGGGAGCCAGGGCGTCATCGTGCTGGCTCCTGCGGTGCCGAGAGTGCTTCAAGGTAGCGACGACCGGCGGCGTCCGCTGCATTGCGGCGCGCGGGCGGCCCGTCGGTGCGACGCAGGGCCGGCCACAGTTGCGCACGCAGTTCGTTGCGGCATGTGCGGCAATCGGGCTGCTGACGCAGCGCGTCTATCGCTGCGACGACGTCCAGCGGATCGGGCACGGCGTTGGGGTGTGCATCCAGCCAACGCGACAACGCATCAAGATCGATGTTCTCGTCGGTGGATGCCAATGCATGCCACGCATTGGCGACGACGGCATCACCCGCTGGACGCGCCGCCAGCTGCACAGCGCGATTGCCAAGCCCATCGCGCTTGCCGGTCATGCGCCGGGCCATGTCGATGGACGGTAGTTCACTGCCCACGCGCGCCAGATAGATACGCTCGGCCTGCTGCACCTGCTTGATGAAGGCCAGGGCTTTGTACGCGTAAGGCAGCGCCTGGTCCGGGTGGCCCTGGCGCAGGTGGCCCTCGGACTGCCACATCTGGTCGAGCGCGGACTTGAGGATGGCGCGGGTCTGCGGATCGAGCAGGGTGGCGGCCTCGGCATGGTCGTGGGTATGGCCGTACTCGGACAGCACGTCGGTGGCGCTGCCGAACACCGGTGTGCTTTCAGCTGCGCCGCCGTGGGCGTGGCCGTGTCCATCATCTTCCGCATGATCGGCGTGATCCGCATGTCCTTCGGCGCTGGCGGCATCGCTGGTAGGCAGGTCGCCGGTCGGCGGTGCCTTCGCACCACCCTCGGCTTCCTCGCCGAGGAACTGGCCGTAACGCAGGCGCAGGATGCGCTGGTCCACGCCGATCGCATCGGAGCGCTTGATGAAGGTGTCCGCATCGAGGCTGCCGCGCTGCTTGAGCAGCGCTTCGGCGTCGATGATGATCTGCCGCTGGCTGCGGAAGTAGGCCGGCATCACCTTCTTGATCGCGCCTTCCAGATCGCTGGCCTGCACCTGCTGTTCGCTGGGCAGGCGCAGGATCAGGCTGGCGCTGCGTGCGTCCTGCGGCTGCGGGTTGCGGTTGTCACGCACGGTAAGCCGCGCGACTACTTCGTCACCCGGCTCAAGGCCTAGTGCAGCCAGGTCGGCGCTGTAGGCAAAGCGTCGCGCCGTCGCCGGGCCGCTGCCGCTCAGTGTCAGCTGGCGCTGCTGGAAAGTGATGTTCTCGCCGCTGCCTTTTGCGGTGGTGATATCCAGCGTCGCGGCGCTGTTCACGCCGAAATCATCGCTGGCTTCAAAACGCAGTTGCCACGAGCGCTGACGCGGTGCTGCCTGGTTGAGTGTCTGCGCTGGCTCGATCACCTTGACCTGCGGCGGACGGTCCACCACCACATCGAGGCGATAGGCGCGTCCGGCGGCTGCCATCGCCGGTTCGGTCTGGATGCGGTACAGGCCCGCACGCTGCAACACCTCGCTAGCGCGCCAGTAATCGCCATCGCGCTGCAATGCCAGCCGGCGGCCGTCGTGGAACTGCAGCCACGCGTGCTGCGGCTGCGGTGCGAACTGCAGACGCCACTGTAGGCGGCTGCCTTGCAGGGCGCCTGCATCGAGTTTGTCGCCGGAGCTTGCTGCCTGGCCGCTGTACGCCGGGGGCGTGATCTGCAGCCAGCTGCCGCGCAATGTGGGCGCGCTGTTCGCCGCGACGCTGCCAGCCTGGCTTACATCAGCACCAGCGGGTGCATTGACCACACCGCGCGGCCATAGCAGTGCAGCCGCCGCTATCAGCACGGCAACCAGAAAGCACAGCAACAGGCGTGGCAAAGGCCAGCGAGGACGCAGGTCTGGCGGATTGCTTTGCAGGCGCTGCTCGATATGACGGCGCTGGCGTTGCTGCAGTGGGTTGAGCGTGGACGCTGCAGCGAACAGCAGATCGGCGCTGTCTTCGAAGCGCGGATGATCGTTCAGACGTGCGACCAGCCAGCGCGCATCCAGCCGCCGCGCACGCCAGACCGCGATACCTGCGACCACAAGCAAGGCAAGCGTGCCGATGATGTAACCTGCATCGAAGCCGAGCACGCGCGTGGCCAGCAAACTGACAGCCAGGGCCAAGGGCAGGCCGCCTGACAAGGCAATCAGCAGCGTGCGTCGGCGTGCGGCGCGCAGCAGAGAAGACGCGCTCATGCCTGGCCTCGTCCGCGCGGTGCACTGGCCAGCCAGCGCTCAAGCAGGAACAACAGGGCGATTGCCAATAGCAGCCAGTGGCTCAGCTCGGTTGCGGGCTGCGGATACGGCGTAGCGCCGGTGCTCGGCTGCATGGTCGCTGCAGGCGCGCGCCGTGGCGTGGGCGCAGCCTGCAGCACGGCGCGCAGGTCGCTCGGGAAATCCGCATCAAGCAAAACAGGCAGGCTTGCCGGCTGCAGCTGCGCCGCCCAGCGCAGCCATTGGCCTTGTGGCGTGCTGATCTGTTCAATGACCAGTACGCCGTTGGTATCGCGCCATAGCGGCGTGCGTTGGGCGTCGGCGGGAACCGGCGTGCGTGCATCTACCAGCAGGCGGCCGCCGCGTTGCAGCCATTCGCTTGTATCGGCCGTTAGCGGCTTGGCCGTCAGCCAGACGCGCAGCCTGTCGTCTTTGCTGAAGGCGACGCTGTCGTCTGCCGTCTCTGGTTTGGTTCCACGCCATGCGCTGGCAACCGCATTGAGATAGCGCATGCCTTGCTTGCCAGCTTCGTCGTGACGGATCTGCAGTTCAGGCGCGGCAATGACGACTGGCTTGGTGGCGGCAGCATTCTGCTCCAGCACCTGCCAGTGCACCGTACGCGAGAGCTGTGGCCGTTGCGCATCCAGCCCATCGAGTACCGACGGGACAACCACGGTGAGTGCAGCATCAGCTGGCAGCGAGGCGTCCAGCTCACGCAACAGGCTGGACAGTGGCTCCGAGTCCTGCGGAGCTGCAGTCTTGTCGATGGATGGGAAGCCCGCTGCCAGCCACAACCACTGCGCATCGGCACTGCCAACGCTGCGTTGGGCCGCGGCAAGATCAACACCGGGCAATACGGCGATGCGCGGCTGCGTATCAAGCACACCGGTCAATGCCGGCCGTGCCAACAGCATCGCCAGCAAGGCAAGCAGCAGCAGGCGCAGCACCAGCAGCGGCCATTCGTCGAAGCGGATGCGGCGGCGCGGACGTGGTTTGGCCGACAGCCAGCGCAGCGCGGCGAAGTCGATGATGCGCTGCTCGCTGCGGCGGGCGAGGTGGATGAGCAGCGGCAGCAGCAGTGCTGCCAATGCCAGGAAACCGGCCGGGAACAGCCACAGCAGGCTCATGAGCCGCTCCCGGTACGGCGCCCGAACAGACGTTTCAAGGGTGCATCGATGGTTTCATCGAGATAGGCGGTGTCATGGCGGATACCGGCGGCCTGCAGCCGCGCATCCAACACACGTTGTGCTTCCTTGAAGCGGGCGAGGTATTCGCCGCGCACCGTTGCGCCATCACTGAGCAGCTCATCGCTGGTTTCCGGGTCGCGGAAGCGATGGCCATCGCGGAACGGAAAATCGCGTTCCTCCACCGTCAACAGCTGCAGGTGTACGACGTCGCGGCCGGCCTTTGCCAGGCGCTCGGCTAGTTCGATGCCCGCTGCATCAAAGCCGTCGCCGATCATCACCACCAGGTCGTTGCTGGAGATGCGTTCCCACAATGGCGACAGCTTCTGTTGTGGCGGCCATTGCCCTGCAGCCTTCAACGCATGCAGCTGCAGGTGCAGCCGATCACGTTGGCGCAGGCCGTTTCCGGTCGGCAGCAACTGCACGCCATCACCGCCGAGTGCGATCAGGCCGAAGGCATCGCCTTGCTGCATCGCCAGCTCGGCGAGGCAGGCGACCAGTGCCTTGGCCGCGTCCAGGCGCTGCCAGTCGGGCCGTGCCTGATCGGCCTGTGCCATCGAGGCGCTGGCATCGAGCAGCAGCCACACGGTGATCGGGCTTTCGCGTTCGGACTCGCGCACGAAGAAACGGTCCGAGCGCGCATAAAGCTTCCAGTCGATCTGCCGCAGCTCATCGCCTGGCTCGTAGGCGCGGTATTGCGCGAATTCCAAGCCGGCACCGCGGCTGCGGCTGGCATGTGCGCCGATGCCACGGCCGCCACTGGCCCGCTGCGGCCACAGTCTTAGGCTGCGCAGGCGACTGCGCACATCGGCGGGGATCAGCGGTGGCGTGGGAGCGCTCATGGTGTTCGAACGTTGCGAATCAGGCCGGGAACGGCACCGCACGCAGCAGCGCGGCGATTACGTCATCGGCACTCTTGTGCTCGGCCTCGGCAGCGAACGACAACAGCAGGCGATGGCGCATCACCGGTGCCGCCAAGGCCTGCACATCCTCGCGGGTGGCGGCGAAGCGGCCCTGCAGCAGGGCGCGTGCCTTGGCGGCGAGCACCAGTGACTGACCGGCGCGCGGGCCGGCGCCCCATTTGATCCAGTTGTTTACTTCGGCAGGTGCGCCGTCGCCAGGGCGGCTGGCGCGGACCAAGCGGGTGATCCAGCTCAGCAGGCCCGGGCTGATATGCACTTCACGCACGGCGGCCTGCAGTGCCTTTACCGCTTCGGCATCCATCACCTTGGGCACGGCGCCGCTGTGGCTGCCGGTGGTCTGGGCGAGGATGTCGCGTTCTTCGGTTTCGCTCGGGTAGTCGACGCGCACATGCAGCAGGAAGCGGTCCAGCTGGGCTTCCGGCAGCGGATAGGTACCTGCCTGCTCGATCGGGTTCTGCGTGGCCAGCACGAAGAACAGCGAGGGCAGGGCATAGGTGGTGCCGGCGTAGCTGACGGTGCGTTCCTGCATCGCTTCCAGCAGCGCGGCCTGGGTCTTGGGTGGGGTGCGGTTGAGTTCGTCGGCCAGCAGCAGGTTGGTGAAGATCGGCCCTTGCTGGAAGCGGAACGCGCGCTTGCCGGTGCCATGGTCTTCTTCCAGCAGCTCGGTACCGAGGATGTCGCTGGGCATCAGGTCGGGGGTGAACTGCACGCGCCGGAACTGCAGCTCAAGCGCTTGCCCGAGCGAGCGTACCAGCAGGGTCTTGCCGAGGCCGGGCGCACCTTCGAGCAGGCAATGGCCGCCGGCCAGCAGGCCGATCAGCAGTTGTTCGACAACCTCGTGCTGGCCAACCACGGCCTGTGCGAGCGCGCTGCGCAGCTCGTTCAAGCGCGGCAGCAGAGAGTCCAGATCGGGGGCGGTCATGCGGTCACCTGTGGGGTCAGTGCGTCAGTGCGTACATCACGATGTTCACGCCGAACTTGGTGTTGTCTTCGGCCAGGAAGCGTTTGTTGCGCCAGTCGTAGTCCCATTCGCAACCGTAGTCCTTGTTGCTGTAGAGCACGCCCAGCCGGCCATCGATCTCGATGCCCTTGAGGTAGTCGTGGACCAGGTCATCACCCCAGCCGTTGAGTTCGAAACCGGTGGCTGGTGGGCCTTCGGGGAACTTGAAGAAGCTGTTGTAGATGGCGTGGGTGTTGGGCAGTTTCTTCATTGCGCTGGCGCCGAAGATGCTGCGCATCTGTGCTTCGAAGGAGGTTGCGAACAGGCCGTCGATGTCGTGGTTGCAGTCGTCGACGAAGACGAAGCCGCCGTTGCGCACATAGCGCTCGAAGTTGCGGCGTTCTTCCGGATTGAACTCGACCAGCTTGTGCCCAGCCAGGTAGCAGAACGGTGCGGCCAGCATCTTCGGGTCGGACAGCGCGATGACGTGTTCCTTTGGGTCCACGCGCAGCGTTGTGTAATCGACCAGCGAGGTGATCAGGTTGGACGGCATGCGCGCGTCCACGTCCCAGTCACCGGAGTCGTAGCGCAGGCGGGTGAACCAGAAGTCGTAGCGGCTGGCCTGCGCGCTTGCGATGCCCGGCAAGGCGGCGCTCACCGCGCCGCCCAGCAGCAGGTGAAGGAATTGCGCTCGCGTCAGACGGGGTGGGGACAAGGGCGAAAATCTCGAAGTACTGGAGCCCCTCTCCCGCACGCGGGAGAGGGGTTGGGGGGAGGGCGCTCTTGAAGCACGTAGAGCAAAAGCTCCCCTCATCCGCCCCTTTCGGGGCACCTTCTCCCGCAGGCGGGAGAAGGGATGAAGCAACTGCAACTGCTAAAGCCAAAAGCCAAAGCCAAAAGCCAAAGCCAAAGCAAAGAGCCAAAGCAAAGAGCCAAAGCTAAAAGCTAAAAGCTAAAAGCTAAAAGCTAAAAGCTAAAAGCCCTTACACCGCATCCGACAACGACGTAAACGTGAAATCACGCAGCTTCATCGGCGGGATCATCATCACGAAGCTCGACTCATCACCAGCCACACGCACCGGCTTGCCCAGTTCATCGATGTTGTTGAGCATGATCACCGGCGATTCGTTGAAGCGGAAATTCTTCACCGGGTGCTTGATCTGGCCGTTCTCGATGTAGAAGGTACCGTCACGGGTCAGGCCGGTCAGCAGCACGGTCTGCGGGTCGACCATGCGGATGTACCAGGTGCGGGTGACCAGGATGCCTTTCTCGGTGCCACGCACCAGTTCGGCAATCGATTTGGTTCCGCCGCTCATCAGCAGGTTGCCGGCGCTGGCCTTGGCCGTCTTGCCCTGCTTCTGTGCCCAGTAGCGCGAGTAATCCAGGTTGGCGACCTTGCCGTCCTCGATGATGGCGATACGTTCGCGCGGCAGGCCTTCGCCATCCCACGGCAGCACCGCTGCGTCCGGATGCCACGGATCGGCGAACAGGTTGACCTTGCTGTCGTAGACCTGCTCACCCAGCTTGTTGCCGCCGCCCTTCTTGGACAGGAAGCTGCGGCCTTCATCTGCCGAGCGTGCGCTGAAGAAATTCATCATGAAGCTGATCAGGCCAGCAGCGGCTGCCGGCTCCAGGATCACCGTGTACTTGCCCGGCTCCAGTGCCTTGGCTTCGGCCGATTCGGTGGCCTTGCGCTTGGCGATCTCGATGTCCTGGTCGGCCTTGAAGTCGGCAGCATTGGCGAGGTTGCGACCAACCCAGCCCGAGCCGCGGCCGTCTTCGGTGCGCACGGTGCAGGTGTAATTGAAGTTGGTGGTCTTCTGGTAACCGAAGTTGCCATTGCTGTTGGCGATGGCGACGAAGCCGTTGCCGTCTTCCAGGAAGCCAGCAGCGATCAGGCCGTGGCCGCGGCACGGGGTGATAGAGTCAGCAGCCACCTGGGCGCGGAATTCCGGGGTGATTGCCGCGGTCGATTCGCTGAAGGTCGGGCTCGAACGGTATTGCTGCTTGCCGATGGCCGGCATGAATTCCGGGTTCTCCGGCGCCAGCTTGGCCAGGTCTTCGGCACGGCGCACCACGCGCTCCAGCGAAGCGTCGTCGAACTCGTTGATCGAGGCGGTGCCAACGCGCTTGCCGAAGGCAACCTGCACGGCGAGTTCTGCATTGCTGACGATGCCGCTGGTGGAGACGTTGTTCAGCGCGAAACGGATGTTGCCGTCGACCGAGCCGGCCAGCGTGGCAGTGCATTCATCGGCCTTGGACAGCGCGATGACCTTGTCCAGGATGGTCTTGGCTTCCTGTTCGGTGAAGATGATCATGGTTCAAAAGCTCCTTGACGATCAGCCGAGGCTGCGCGCGGTATTGATGACGTTGATGCCGTCGAAACGGGCGGTGGACGAGCCGTGCGACACGGCCGAGACCTGGCCCGGTTGGCCCTTGCCGTCGAAGAACGAACCGCCCAGGCGGTAGTCGCGTTCGTCGGCGATGGCGCTGCAGGCGTTCCAGAATTCCGGTGTGCGGATCTGGTAGGCGACGTCCTCGAGCATGCGGGTGATCTGTCCGTTCTTGATTTCATAGAACAGCTGGCCACCGAACTGCGCGTTGTAGCGCTGCTGGTCGATGGAGAACGAACCGTCGCCGATGATGTAGATGCCGTTCTCGACGTTCTTGATCATGTCGGCCACCGACAACGGGGTCTTGCCCGGCGCCAGCGACACATTGGCCATGCGCTGGAACTGCACGCTGGACCAGGAGTCGGCATAGCAGCAACCATCGGACTCGGTCTTGCCGAGGATATGCGCCTGATCGCGGATGGTCTGGTAGTCGACCAGCTTGCCGTCGCTGATCAGCGGCCAGCGCTTGGTCTTCACGCCTTCGTCGTCGTAGGCAACGGCACCGAGCGAACCCGGTTGGGTCTTGTCGGCGAAGATGTTGACCTTGTCGCTGCCGTACTGGAAGCGCGCCTCGCGCTTGTCCAGGGTGGCGAAGCTGGTACCGGCGTAGTTGGCTTCGTAACCGAGCACGCGATCCAGTTCCAGCGGATGGCCGACGGCTTCGTGGATGGTCAGCCAGGTGTGCGACGGATCCAGAATCAGATCGTACTTGCCCGGCTTGACCGACGGTGCCTTGAGCTTTTCCTGCGTCTGCTTGGCGGCGGCGATGGCGTCTTCGCGCATGTCATAGGACTGGCCGTAGACGGTGACGCCGTTGGGCAGCACGGTCTTGCCGGAGGCATCGCCATCCAGGTATTCGTAGCCCAGGCCCATCGGCGAGGACAGACCTGCGCGGGTACGGAACTTGCCGCTGGCCTTGTCGATGGCGGTGACCGTCATCGGTGCCCAGATGCGGTGCACGTCCTGGTCGATGTAGGAGCCGTCGGTGGAAGCGAAGTACTTCTGCTCGTTGACCAGGAACAGCATGGAGTTGACGAAGCTGGCGCCGGCACCGAGGGCGGCGGCATTCACGCCCAGCAGCAGATCGGCCTTGTCCTTGATCGGCACTTCCATCGCGTTCTTCTTGATCGGCGTGCGCCAGCTGACCTCGCCGTAACCCGGTGCCTTGGCGAACTGCACCGGTGCGGTCTGCACCTTGGCATTGGCCTTGGCGATGGCGGCGGCCTGCTGTGCGGCCTTGACCACGCCGGCCGGGCTCAGGTCATTGGTGGCGGCAAAGCCCCAGGCACCGTTGACGATGACGCGGATGCCGGTGCCGGTGGATTCGGTATTCACCACGTTCTGGACTTTGTCCTCGCGGGTGATCACGAACTGGCGCAGGTAGCGGCCGATGCGCACGTCGCAATAAGTGGCACCGGCGGCGCGTGCTGCATTGAGCGCGTCATCGGCCAGGCGCTTCTTGATGGCCGGATCGAGCACGGTCAACAGTTGTTCGGCGGCGATGGCCTTGCCGAAGAAGGACGGCACCATCAGGCCGCCAGCGGTAAGCCCGGTCAGGGCTAGGAAGTCACGTCTCTGCAAGGCTGCTCTCCACGGGGCAAGGCCCGCGAGGCGGGCGCTACGGCAACAAACGACGGTGGCTTCGCGGTGTTCTGCGAACTGTTCGATTTTTGCGGTCAGGTGTTTTTAGCGGTAGTGACTTTAGGCATGGACTGGCGATTTATTTGGGATTTCTGCGAACAGCTCACCCCACCCAACCCTACCCCTCCGCCTGTTGCCAGAAGGACGCGGGCTTACTCCCTCCCTTTCGCACAGCGAAGGGGAGGGAGGGGGAGGGGTACGCTTTTGCCCGCGAGCAGGCAAAGCATCCAATCACCCAGCCACTTCCACCAACACCCGCTGCATCCAATCTACGAATACCCGCAGTCGCTGCGAAGGATGGCGGCGGTGCGGAAACAGCAGATGCATCGGCATTGGATCGGCGCGATACGCAGGCATCACTTCCAGCAGGCTGCCAGCCGCCAGCTCGGCGCGCACGTCATAGACAGGTATCTGGATCATCCCCAAGCCGGCGATGCAGCAGGCGATATAGGCCTCGGCACTGCTGACGGTGACCCGCCCCGCCAAGGGTTGGCTGCGCAGGACGCCGTTTTCGCGCCACTCCCAGGCTTCCACCCGGCCGTTGCCGGGCGAGGCATACAGCACGCCCCAGTGTGTACCCAGCTGCGAGGGATGGGTGGGAAGGCCATGCCGCTCCACATATGCAGGACTGGCCACATTGATCAGCGGCAGCTGGCCCATGCTGCGCGCCACCAGCCGTGAGTCCTGCAACGGACCTACCCGCAACGCGCAATCCACGCCGTCCTCGATCAGATCGATGCTGCGATCGGTCATGCCCAGTTCGACGTCGATCTGCGGAAACGCCTGCAGGAAGGTGGGCAATGCCGGAGCGATGATCAGGCGACCGATGCGGCCGGGCACGTCCACCTTGATCCGCCCAGTGAGCGCTTGCGGTGATTGCCGGAACAACTGCTCGGCCTCGTCCGCGTCGGCGATCAACTGCTGGCAGCGGGCATGGAACAGCAACCCATCCTGAGTTGGCGTGACCCGGCGGGTGGTGCGGTGGAGTAGGCGCGTGCCGAGCCGCTGCTCCAGCGTGCGGACTGCCTCGGACACGGTGGAGCGCGGCAGCTTGAGCTGGTCGGCGGCGCGGGTGAAGCCGACGCAGTCCACTACCCGCACGAAGACGCGGTACAGCTCGATACGATCCATGGCAATTGTCCGGATATGCCGACAAGTGAAGTCAGAATGACCGGCTTTATCCGGAAAACCAAGTCGATACGCTCTGTTGGCATTCCCTCAGCCACAGGAGCAAGCCATGACCGACCATCGCATCCACGGCAAGACCGTCCTCATCGCCGGCGGCGGCAAGAACCTGGGCGGCTTGTTGGCCCGTGATTTCGCCAGTCAAGGCGCCAGCGGCGTCGCCATCCACTACAACAGTGAGGCCGCGCGAGAAGAGGCCGAGGCCACTGCCGAAGCCGTACGCGCAGCCGGTGCTAATGCACATCTGTTCCAGGCCGACCTGACCTCGGCTGCGGCGATGGAGCAGCTGTTCGATGACGCGAAGCAGGCCATGGGGCGCATCGATATCGCCATCAACACGGTCGGCAAGGTGCTGAAGAAGCAGATGACGCAGATCAGCGAGGCCGAGTTCGATGCGATGGACGCGGTGAACAACAAGGCTGCGTTCTTCTTCTTGAAGGAAGCCGGCCGCAACCTCGCCGACAACGGCAAGGTGTGCACGCTGGTAACCTCGTTGCTGGGTGCATTCACCCCGTTTTATTCCAGCTATGCCGGCACCAAGGCGCCGGTGGAGCATTACACCCGCGCGGCGGCCAAGGAGTTTGGCGAGCGCGGGATATCAGTGACGGCGATTGGCCCGGGACCGATGGATACCTCGTTCTTCTACCCGGCCGAAGGTGCCGATGCGGTGGCCTATCACAAGACTGCAGCGGCGCTGTCGCCGTTCTCCAAGACCGGGCTGACCGACATCGAGGACATCGTGCCGTGGGTGCGCTTCCTGGTATCTGAAGGCTGGTGGATGACTGGGCAGACGATTTTGGTCAATGGTGGCTATACGACGCGCTGAGGCTGCTGACCTTCTCCCTTCGGGAGAAGGTGCCCCGAAGGGGCGGATGAGGGTAAGGCCGAAGTCCGTGCGGCGGGCATCAATGGCGGCAGATAGATTGCGTCGTACTTGAACATCCGCCGATGCTTCCATCGCCATTGCTCGCAGTCCGCTGCAGCGAGCTTTCGCCGTACCCTCACCCCAACCCCTCTCCCGATGGGAGAGGGGCTTTGTGCATCAGCCGAGGCTGCGCGCCGTATTGATGATGTTCACGCCATCAAAGCGCGTGGTAGCCGAACCATGCGAAACCGCAGAGACCTGCCCAGGCTGGCCCTTGCCGTCAAAGAACGAACCGCCCATGCGGAAATCGCGCTCATCGCAGATCGCGCTGCAGGCATTCCAGAATTCAGGCGTGCGGATCTGGTAGGCCGCATCCTCGACCATGCCGGCGATCTCGCCGTTCTTGATCTGGTAGCAGAGCTGCCCACCAAACTGTGCGTTGTAACGCTGCTGGTCGATGGAGTACGAACCACGGCCGTGGATATAGATGCCGTTCTCCACGTCCTTGACCATCTGCGCCGGGGTCAACGGCGTCTTGCCCGGTGCCAGCGACACATTGGCCATGCGCTGGAACTGCACGCTCTTCCACGAGTCGGCATAGCTGCAACCATGCGAGGCGTTCTCGCCGAGGATGTGCACCTCATCGCGGGTGGCCTGGTAATTGACCAGGATGCCGTCCTTGACCAGATCCCACTGCTTGGTCTTCACGCCTTCATCGTCATAGCCCACCGCACCCAGGCTGTAAGGCACGGTCTTGTCGGCGGTGAAGTTGACGATGTCGCTGCCCCAGCGGAAGCCGGCCTCGCGCTTGTCCAGCGTGGCGAAGCTGGTGCCCGCGTAGTTGGCTTCATAGCCCAGCACGCGGTCCAGCTCCAAAGGATGGCCAACGTTCTCGTGGATGGTCAGGAACAGGTTGGATGGGTCCAGCACCAGGTCGTACTTGCCCGGCTTCACCGACGGCGCAGTGAGCTTGGCGCGCGCCTGTTTGGCAGCGGCGATGGCATCTTCCACCGGATCGTAGGAATGGCCGTAGGCCACCACGCCGCCGGGCAGCTGGTGCTTGTCGGCGGCATTGCCGTCGAGGAACTCCCAACCCATGCCGGCCGGTGCCGACAGCCCGGCGCGGGTGCGGAACTTGCCGCTGGCCTTGTCGATGGCGGTGGCAGTGAAAGGCAACCAGATGCGGTGCACGTCCTGGTCGATCCACGAGCCATCGCTGGAGGCGAAGTACTTCTGCTCGTTGACCAGGAACAGCTGCGAGTTGATGAAGCTGGCGCCGGCGTTGATCGCCGCCGCATTGATCGACAGCAGCAGCTCGACCTTGTCCTTGACCGGCACCGCCATCGCGTTCTGGCGGATCGGCGTCTTCCACTGCACCTCACCCACACCCGGCGTGGGCGCCAGCTGCACCGGCTTGGTCTGCACCTTGGCGTTGGCACGGGCAATGGCCAGCGCCTGCGCCACGGCGGTTGCAACGCCCTGCGCGGTTGACTGGTTGCTGGCGGCAAAGCCCCAGGCACCATTGACGATCACGCGGATGCCGACACCGGCCGACTCGCTGTTGGTGACGTTCTGCACCTTGTCTTCGCGGGTGACGATGGCCTGGTTGAGGTAGCGGCCGATGCGCACATCGCAGTAGCTGGCGCCGCCCTGCTTGGCCAGCGCCAGCACGGTGTCGGCCAGCAGCTTCTTCTTGGCCACATCGGCCGGGGCCAATAATTCTTCGGCGGCAATCAGCTGTGCATTGGGCAGCATGAAGCCGGCGAGGCCGAGGCCGGAGAGCGAAAGAAACTGGCGGCGTTGCATGAGGGGCGGAACTCCAGAGCCAGCGATGCAATGCATCGCACAAGACCCTTGAATCTCGGCGGCGCGGGGGTTCACGCACAAGTGACCATGGTCATGCATGGCGGTAAACAGGCACTGCGGCACAATCTGCGCAGCATTCCCCGGGCCCCACGCGATGACCAGCAAGCCGTACTCCGAATCCTGCGAGCGCAACAGCGCGCCCATCCTGAAGGTGCTGCAGCAGCACCTGGGCCAGGCCCGCACTGTACTGGAGATCGGCAGTGGCACCGGTCAGCATGCCGTGCATTTCGCCGGCGCGATGCCGGGGCTGCGCTGGCAGGCCAGCGATCACCGCGACGACCTGCCCGGGATACGCCAATGGCTGGACGAGGCGGCGCTGCCGAATACGCCTGCGCCGCTGGAACTGCAGGCAGTGATTGGCGAAGGCCTGCAGCCCCTGCCGCCGCTGCCGGTGCATGACGGCGTGGCTGGCTTCGATGCCGTATTCACTGCCAACACCCTGCACATCATGGGCTGGGAGGAAGTAAAGGCGTTGTTTGCCAGGGTGCCGTCGCTGATGGCGCCAGAAGGGTTGTTGGTCGCCTATGGCCCGTTCAACTACAACGGTGCCTTCACCAGCGACAGCAACCGCAACTTCGATGGCTGGCTGAAGGCGCGCGATCCGCGCTCTGGCATCCGCGATTTCGAGGCGGTTGATGCCTTGGCACGCGCGCAGCAGCTGGAACTGCGCGAGGACGTGGCGATGCCGGCCAACAACCGCTGCCTGGTATGGCGACGGATGCCCGTTTGAAGCCGGGCGGGCTAGGATGCGAAGACTTCAGGCAAGGGGCGGGGCGTGATGCAGGGACGTAAGTGGTTGGTGGCGATGGTGCTGGGCCTTGTTCCGCTGGCGGGCCTGCAGGCGCAGCCGTTGGATGCGCGGGCAGCGGCGATGCAGGTGCAGGCAAGCTACCCGGGCGTGATCGAGCTGGATGTGGATGCCAGCGACATCCAGCGCCGCATCCAGCGCGTGCACCAGCGCATTCCGGTATCGGCCGGTGCGCTGACCCTGTGGTATCCGCAGTGGATACCAGGCAATCACGCGCCAACTGGCCCGATCAACCAGATGGCCGGGCTGGTCATCCGCGGCAACGGCCAGGTGCTGCAGTGGACGCGCGATTCGGGCGACATGTATGCGTTCAAGCTGCAGGTGCCGGAAGGCGTCGGCGTGCTGGATATCGAGTTCCAGTACCTGTCACCGACTGCCAGCGACCAGGGCCGGGTGGCGATGACGCCGAACATGCTCGACCTGCAATGGCACCGGGTGCTGCTGTACCCGGCCGGCTATGACGCACGCGGCATCCAGGTAAAGCCCAGCCTGCGTCTGCCCGACGGCTGGCAGAGCGGCACCGCGCTGGATGTTGCGCAGCGCAGCGGCGGCAACGAACAGTACGCGCCGGTGTCGCTGATGACCTTGATCGATTCGCCGGTGTTCGCCGGCCAGTACTTCAAGCGCTTCGCACTGGACGAAGCATCCAAACAGCCGGTGTGGCTGGACGTGGTCGGCGAGAACCCGCAGGGCCTGCAGGCCGATGCCAAGGTGCTGGATGCGCATCGCGCGCTGGTGCGCGAGGCCGATGCAGTATTCGGTTCGCGCCCGTACACGCGCTACAACTTCCTGCTGGCGGTATCGGACGTGTTCAGTGGCATCGGTCTTGAGCATGCGCAGAGCAGCGAGAACGGCATGCACGACGGCTATCTGCGCGGCGAGCGGCCCTTCCTCGACAACGACCTGCTGCCGCACGAATACGCCCACGCCTGGGTAGGAAAGGCATGGCGTCCACGCCCAACCTGGGTGCCGCATTACAACGCGCCGATGCACAACGACGTGTTGTGGATGTACGAAGGCCAGACCCAGTACTGGGCAGTGGTGCTGGCAGCACGTTCCGAACTGTGGAAGCCGGACTATGCGATGGCGATGCTGGCCCAGCTGCAGGCCAACTACGCAACACAGCCGGGCCGGCAATGGCGTGACCTGCACGACACCGTGCACCAGGGCATCCTCGACTTCAATTCCAAGCCGCAGGCATGGGCCGACTGGCAGCGTGCGTTCGAGTTCTATAACGAGAGCACGCTGCTATGGCTGGGCGTGGATGCACGCCTGCGCAGTTTGTCGAAAGGAAAAGTCACGCTGGACGATTTCGCCAAGCGCTTCCACCAGGGCGGAAAGCAGGGTGAGATTCGCCTGTATGACCGCGCCGATGTGATGCGGGGCCTGGAAGCAGTGCAGCCCGGCGACTGGGATGCCTTCATCGGCAGCCGCCTGGATGCCCGCGATGGCAAGGCGCCGGATGGTTTGGCCGCTGCGGGCTGGGAGCTGTACTTCGACGACCAGCCGAATCTGGTGGTTGCCGATGGCGAGGCCGATGGCGCTACCGATCTGCAGTATTCCCTAGGTTTGAAGATCGGCGGTGATGGCGTGCTGCAGGCGGTTGGTTGGGACAGCCCTGCATTCAAGGCAGGCTTGGCCAAGGATGTGACGATTGTTGCGGTAAATGGCCTGGCCTACAGCGGTGGGCGTATCAAGCAGGCGCTGATTGATGGCAAGCAGAACGGCACGCCGATCGAGTTGATCGTACGCCAGGCGGACAGCTTCCGTACTGTGCGTATCGATTACCGCGAAGGGCTGCGGTATCCGCATCTGCGGAGGATTGCAGGGACGGCGGATCTGTTGACGCGGATTTTGGCGGCCAAGCGGTAACGGGCCGCCCCCTTCTCCCGCTGGGAGAAGGTGCCCCAACGGGGCGGATGAGGGTAAGAGCGAAGCCTCGTGAAAAGTATCGCGCGGGCTTCGCCCCAACCCTCACTCCAACCCCTCTCCCGTAGGAGAGGGGCTTCAAGCGAAAGCAACAGCCTCAGTATTCGACCCGATACCCAACCCCAAACGTCCGCCCCTGCGCCGGCACGCTCGACAGCTTGCCGTAGGTCGCTTCCGCCTGCTGCCCATAGACCGTCTTGTAGTCGCGATCAGCCAGGTTGTAGACGCCCACGCTGAAACGCCCACTCGCCAGCGGCAGCTCACCAATCAGATCGAACACCGCATAGCCACGGATTTTCGCCGCCGGCGTCGCGCGGATGGTCGGGCTGACCGAGGCCAGCTGCGCGTCACGCCATGCATCATCGGTACCGCCGACGGCCTGGCCCTGCAGGCGCAGCAAACTATCGTTGGCAAAGCGCCACTGACCATGCACACCTGCCTTCAACGGCGATACACGGAACGCATTGAGCTCGCGCCACTGGCCGGCCGCATCACGGTACTGGCCATGGGTGCTGGCCACGCTGGCACCCAGCTCCAGCTGCGCGGTAGGCGTGTAGCGCAGGTTGGCTTCCACGCCGTAGACGCGCTCGTCGGTATCGGCGACTGACACGCTGTAGTTGCGGTTGAACTGCACGGTCTTGTCCGAGCGGTTGTAGAACGCGGTCACCGCACTCTGCAGCTGCGTGTTGTTCAAGCGCCAGCCCAGCTCGTAGTTGTCGACCTTGATCGGGCCGATATTGCGGCTGTCGATGACGAAGTTGGCTGGCACGTCACGCAGCATGCGCTGCGTATCGGGCAGGCTGAAGCCCTGCGAGAAGTTGGCGAACAACTGCTGCGCATCGCTGAACTTGTAGACCACGCCGGCATTGAACAGCGTCTGCGAATGCCGCACGCGGCCACCGGCCAGCAGCTGCGGCTGATAGCCGGCCACCGCGTCGGCAGTGATCGCCTCGGTGTAGGGCAGTGAATCGTCCACGTTGTTGCGCAGGATCTGGTGGCGCACGCCGGCCTGCACGCTGAAGCGTTCGCTCAGTGCATGGTCGGCCTGCAGGAACAGGCCGGTGGTATCCACGCGCACATCCGGGCCCATCGCGTACTGCGCGGTCGGCACGTAATTCAGGCCGTTGCTGGCGATGAAGCGGTTGATGTCGTACATCTGGCCGCGCTGGCTGTCCTCTTCGCGCTCATGGTCAACGCCGTAGGACAGCTGCAGGCTGCGCCCGCCGATATCGAAACCCTTGTGCAGGGCACTGCGCAGGCCCCAGACGTCGATGTCGGTATTGGACTGCATGGCCACATAGGCATAGCCGCCGGGCAGCGCCGGATGCACCAGAGTCGATACCGACGGGAACCAGCGGCCCTGCTCATTGCGGTAATAGGCTTCCACGCTCAGCTCCTGGCCGCCGAACACATCACGGTTGCGGTATTGCGCATTGACGCCCTGGTGGCGGGTGCGCGGCTGTGCGTTCAACTGCAGGCCATCGACGGCATTGTGGCTGGGCTGGTAGGCGGGATTGAACAGCACTGCCAGGCGCGGGCCGTAGTCCGGGCCGTAGTCGCTGTCCTGCTGGTCGTCATACCAACGCAGGCCCACGCTGAGCTGCTGGGCCGGGCTAAGCGCCCATTCAAGGCGCGCGTTGAGTTCCTTGGTCTCGGTGTCCTGGCGGTCGGTCTGGGCGATCTCCGGGCCGATGCGGCGGCCATGCGCATCCAGCGACGCGCCCTGGCGGCCATAGGCGATACCGAAGGCACCGCTGAAGCTGTCACCGCGCACGGTCATGGTCTGCGCGGCATTCCAGGCCAGGTTGTCGCTGGAAACATCGGAGGGCGTGCGCAGGCCGAGCTGGCTGGCCAGCTGCACCGGCGCGTCGCCCGGCTGCAGGGTGATGATGTTGATGATGCCGCCGCTGGCACCGGCGCCGTACAGCGCGGTGGCACCAGAGATCACCTCGATGCGCTCGATCATCGTCGGCGAGATGCTGTTGAGCTGGCGCGAGCCATCGCGTGCGCCGGTCAGCGGCACGCCATCGATCATCACCTGCACGCTGCGGCCACGCATGGTCATGCCGTAGTTGCTGGTGGTGCCACTGGCCGGTGCCAGCGACGGCACCAGCTGGCCGAGGATGTCGGCGGTACTGCGGCTGGCAGCGGTCTGCTGGGCGATCTGCTCGCGCTCGATGGCGTACACGGTGCCGGCGATCTCGGCCACGCTGCGTGCGCCGCGCACGGCGGTGACGCTGACGGCATCCAGCTGGCGGGTGCCGCTGGTGGTGTTGGCCTGTGCTGCCAGCTGGCCACTGATGGCCAGGCTCAGCAGGGCGAGCGGAAGCGTTGCTGCGGTATGCCGCATGGTGTCCTCGGAACGTATCAGGGAGAAGAAGGAGAGGGCGCGAAGCGGCGCAGCAGCGGCCGGCACAACAGCAACCCAAGCGCGGAGACGATCGCCAGCGCCACGTAATAAGCGGGGTAACCCAGGCCCTTGGCGAGGAAGCCGGACAAGGCACCACCGATGAAATAGATCAGCAGTTCGAAGCACACCAGCAGGGTGAAGTCGGTGCCGGCCTGCTCGCGCGAGCTGATGCGCATGAACAAGGCATACAGGCTGGTCATGGCGACATAGCGCAGGGCCAGCAGGGCGATCACCAGCGCGCCCAGCCCAAACTGCGATGAGGCAAGCACACCGCAGTGCAGCAAGGCGGCCAGCAGCACATACAGCAGCGTGCGCCACCAACCGGCGTGCATCAGCAGCTGTTCGGCGCTGCGCTGCTTGAGCAGCCAGGCCGCGCCCACCGCAGCCAACATGCCTACGCCAGCACCGCCCACCGAGATCAGCAGGCCGATCTCGGTCAGGCTCCACTTCTGGTCGACCAGCAGCGGATTGACCATCGCCATCGCCGGTGCTTCCACCATGCGATACAGGACGATCAGCAGCAGTGCCCAGCGCAGCTCGGGCCGGCGCAGCGCACGCAGCACGCTCGGCCGCTGGCTGGCCGCTGGCCGTGGCACCTCGCTGATCTGCTGCACGGCGAACAGGGTCAGGGCACTCATCGCCGCCAGACTCAGCAGGGCCACGTTCCAGCCGCGCGTTTCGTACAGCCACAGCACGCCTGCGCCGCCGACCATGCTGCCCAGCGCCACGCCCACGCTCTGCGCCATGCTGCCGAGGCGGTGCTCGGCCGGTGCCAAGGCTTCCACCGTATAGCCATCGATGGCGATGTCCTGGGTGGCGGCGATGGTGGAGATCCACATGCCGACCAGCACAAACACAGTCAGGCCATGGTCCAGGCCGGTGAAGGCCAACACCAGGATGCCGACCAGCAACAGCAACTGGGTCAGCCACAACCAGCTGCGGCGACGGCCTAGGGCAGGCAGGTGCCAACGGTCCACCAGCGGCGCCCACAGGAATTTGAACGCCCACGGCAGGTATAGCAGCGACAACATGCCGATCCAGCGCAGGTCCACGCCCTGGCTGCGCAGGATGGCGGGTACCGCCACGTTGTAGAAATACAGCGGCAGCGCATGGGCCATGTACAGCACCACGATGACGCCCAGGCCGAAACGCGAGGCCGCGCCGTGCTCAGTACGCATCGGCCTGCTCCAGCTGTTGGCCGACCCAGCGTATGCCGTCGGCGGCGTCGGTGGTGACGTAGTAGGGCACGCCCCAGGCCGCGTGCAGGGCCGGCGTATCCAGCCGCTGCTGCTCGGCGGCGCTGCTGGCAATGCGCACCAGGCCCTTGCAGTAAACGCGGAAGGCCGGCTTGTGCTGCTTGTACCAGACCGCCTGGATGGCGCGGTAATCCTCACTGAAGCTGGCACCGGGTACGGTGCTGGCGATGAAGTAGAACGGCGTGGCGGCCACGATCAACGCTTCCACGTGCTGCAGCCAGTGGCGGATATCGTCCGCGCTGACCGCATCGTGGAAGACGGCGCGGACCACGGCCGCTTGCTTGATCGTCAAACCCATTGCCACTGACCTTCACTGAATACGGGGCAGGGCCGTCCATACGCGGCCCCTCAAATAAGAATAGTTATCAATACCATTGAAAGTTTAGGCGCAGCGAAGGAAAATTTAGGCAGGACCACATTCCGGGATGCCCTGCATGCAGGTTTTCACCTGCGCCGAACTGATGACCGCAGCCCACGCGCTGGGCGGGCAGGTTGATTTCAATGCCGGCATGGCCGACGCCACGCCGGTGCTGGCCGGCTGGCAGCAGGTGCACGCGCTGGACGATGGCGTGTCGCTCTACTTGAGCCGTAGCCGCGACATGGTGGGCGGCTGCAGCCACAACCGCCTGGCAGCGGGCATCACCGCCGGTTTCCTGGTGGATGGCGAAGCCGACGTTGCCATCGGCAGGCATCGCTTGCGGCTGGAGGGCAACCATCGACGCATGCCGACCATGCTGGTCCACCTGCGTGAGGAAGACAGCTTCCAGCGGCATTGGCAGGCTGGACGACAGGAAGGCAAGGTCAGCCTGCACCTCAGCGATGACTGGTTGCAGCGGCAGTTGCAGGCCGATTCCCGTGGCAGTACCCGATTGGCACGCGTTTGTCATGGCCACGCCGACAACCATGCATGGCGGCCGCCGGCGCCGTTGTTGCAGCGGGCGACGCAACTGCTGGAGAACAAGACCGGTTCGCTGCCATTGCTGCGCCGCCTGCAGCAGGAAAGCTTTGCCCTGGAACTGGCGGCGGACGTGCTGCAGACACTGGCCAACGAGGGTGGCGAACGGCCTTTGGGTTCGCACCTGCAGCGCTGCGTCACCCGCCTGCAGCAGTGGTTGCAAAGTGGAGAGGCCGACACACTGAGCATCGCGCAGATGGCTCGCCAGCTCGGCACCAATGCAGTTGACCTGCAGCGTGGCTTCCAGCATTGCCATGGCCAAAGCATCGCCAACTACCAGCGCGAGCTACGGCTGGAACGCGCACGCCAGGCACTGCTGCGCCAGCGCGTTCCCGTGGATGTAGCTGCCACCATCGCCGGCTACGCGCACACCAGCAGCTTCAGCGCCGCGTTCAAGCGCCAATACGGCACATCACCCTCGCAGCTGAAGTAGCGCTCACTGTTTGGCTGTTTGTAGGAGCGGCGTAAGCCGCGAAGCCACCAAACTAAAATACCTGCACGGTCCGCGCATCCAATGATGCCAGCTGGCAGCGAACGAACTGACCAACAAACGCGCAGAGATTGATCATCGTGCCGAACGTTCCGATAGACAGCTCGTGGCATGAAGCCGCCGCACCGCGCGATGCAGCAGTTGAAGGTTGCACGCGGAGATCACGCCGTCTCCATTCACGTCTTGCAACCCACTACGATTCCAATTCATACCGATGAATTGGCAAGCCGAAGACATCACGGCACACCAATAAGTGCAGAAGCGAACGCTTGTTCACCCGCAAATTTTCACCTCGAATTTGCATAGATGACTGCGAACACCAGGCATTGGTCCATCAAATTCAACGGCATTCCTTGAGCTTGCTGAATTCAAGCCACAACGCTGCTCATTCAAACACCTTCACAGTTCATTTATCTGTGCAAACGTCAGCTGAAAGCGCATCACGCTGCTCTGCAAAAACGTAGCTATATTCGAGATCCCCCAAACGTAGGAGGAAGTGGAATGTTCATGACCAAGCAGAAAATGGTGATGGCGCGTACGCTCGGCGTGGCAGTCGTCGTCATGAGCCTGGCGTCCTGTGCAACCTATAAAGAAGAGTTCGCAGGGATCAACTCACGCCTCGACCAACTCGATACGAGGGTGCAGGGTGCAGCACAGAGCGCCGAGTCCGCCAATCAGTCCGCACAGCAGGCCAATCAACGACTGGATCAAATTGAAGGTCGCGTCCAGCAACTCGAAAGGGCACCACGTCGCACACCGCGCGGCTGATCGCTCTGTTCGATTCATGATGAGTATCTGAATTCAGGATCCGGTGGCCTTTACCGGCCACTGGCTTCCTCCCCTCGATCAGTCTTCATTGCAAGGAACCGTCCCATCCGTACGCACACCTACCCTGTAATCCTCGCCGCCCTTGGCATGCTGGCGTTCGCGAGCATCGACGCGGCCAGCGCCAAGGATGCGACCGTGCAACAAGCGGCAAGCGCCGTCGATCAACTTCCGCCAGATCAAAAGGTGTCGGACACGGTGATCGAACTTGCCGGCTGGGTTGTCGCAAGCAAGGACAACCAGGGCTATCCCTTCGCGATCATGGACAAGGCCGCTGCACAGATCCTGGTGTTCAGCGGAGATGGCCGACTGCGCGGCGCCACACCGGGACTGTTTGGCTCGGCAACCGGCGATCACGTCGCTCCCGGCGTCGCCGGCCTAGCGCTGCGTGAGATTCCGGGCCGCGACCGCACCACACCTGCGGGTCGTTTCATCGGCGGCTTCGGCCCCTCGCTCGACGCGGGACGCGTGCTGTGGGTGGACTACGATTCCGCAGTCTCCATCCATCCCACCGCTACCGGCGTGCCTGCCGAGCGACGCGCAGAGCGCCTCGCATCACCAACACCGGACGACAACCGTGTCACCCATGGCTGCATCAACATCGCGCCGGACTTCTACGAGCAGATCGTCAGCCCGACATTCGAGCGCGGCGGCCTGTTCTACATCCTGCCGGACAAGGACAGCCTGGAAGAAACCTTCCCGGAGTTCGCAAAGAGCCGCGCCACCGGGACAGACAACGAAGGCAAACACGCAGGGCGCTGAAGAAGGTGCCCTGCCTGCGTATCCGCATCAGCAGCGAGAGGCTCCTTCTTTTGTAGGAGCGGCGTAAGCCGCGAAGCAAGCACCGCCTACCGACCTACCAATGCAACAGAATCAATCCACAGTCCTATCAACGAAACCACGCGTATAAGGCAACACTTCAAGACTACGACGATCCACCTGCGCCAAAACCTCGTTGAAACCAAACGCAGGCTCCCAACCCAAGGCCCGCCGCATAGCGGCATTGTCGTAAACCCGATCAATGACCGAAGGCAGCGGCCAACCACGCCGCGCATGCTCGGCAACCAACTCCGGGCAACGCAGACGCAGCACTTCAACTGCATCACACCCCAACTGCTCAAGGTCTTCGCGCTGAAACGGCGTAGATCCGCTGACGACAAATTTACTGAATGAACCAGCCGGCAAAGCCAACGCTGCCACATGCGCATCAGCAACATCGCGCAAATCAACGCCGCGGTGCAGGCGCAACACCGACATCTGATCCGCAGGTTGCGGGAAACAGCGTGACATGCGGATGACGCTACGTGTCAGCCCTGCACCGGACCACTCGGCCAGGATCTGCTCGGCTTCCAGCTTGGTGCGGTGATACACCGTCTTGGGCTGCGGCACCACGGACTCATCGATCCACGTGCAACCCCGCTCGGCGACAGCATCGCCATACAGTGCGGTGGTACTAGTGTAGACCACCTGCTTCACACCTGCCTGCTGCGCAGCTTCCAGCAACTGCTGCACCCCCGCCACATTGACCCGCTCGAACTCGCGATCAGATACCAGGCCGACATGCGGCGCATGGTACGAAGCGGTGTGGAAGACCACATCCACGCCCTGCAATGCCGAATGCAGCAAGCGGCTATCGGTGAAGTCACCAATAAGCGACGAGCAGGAGAAAGGGGAGCGGTCGAGGCCGACAGCCTCATGGTCTGCGGCAATCGCGTTGTAGATTGCGCGGCCAATCCGGCCTGAACTACCGGTGATAAGAGCTTTCACGAGAAAATGAGTTTGGCGCCCGGGAGCTGCCGGGATGGAGGCATGGTAGACCCCTTGCCTCATTTTCAGCTACCCGATGGTCCTGGCAGGAATATGGAGATCTAACTGAGAGTGTCTATGTCCGGAGAGCTTGGGGTTGAGGCGCAGATGTCGTCTTTCGACCCAAAGCAGACCTACGCTGTCTGGAAAGAAATGGGTGATTCAAGTTGAGGGGGCAGGGGTCAATCCGGCTGCGGCTCTCCAGCTCTGGTCGCTTACTCGACACTTTCCTTCCGGTGCCGTAGTGCAGCGTCCTGCTGCAGCTGATCGCTATCATTGACGATTTCGGTAGTACTACGGGCAGGGCGTAATGAAGAGCGCATTGGTGATATTGCTGGGAATGGGGGTGGTGATGGCGGCGGCTGCGCAACTCAACGGCCCGCAGCGGTTGCGGGCTGCCCGCCAGGAAACATTCGAGCAGCTGCGGTTTCCGTCGCGCGATGGTTCTGCCTTCACCGGTGCCCAGGTACAGGTGGTGAAGCAGGTGCACGGACGGTTCGATGGTATGCAGCAACCGGGGCCGCGCTGGATGGCACAGGCCTCAGACGATGCATTCTGGTACTGCGTCGGGCCCGGGCCAAGTTGGTATCTGGCCATTCCGATTTCAAGACGCAATGGCTTCCAATGGGATGTCGACTGGGTGGTACGCCCTTTGGACGAAGGCCGCATGCGTGCCGCGCTGAGCGGCGACACCGAAGCGCTACGGTTGGCCTTTGGCGAGCAGACCGCACGGGGATGAGTGGAAACTGAGCATGACGTGTGTGCAGATTCTTGTGTAGACGGAAATTTGAAGCGCTCCGGTTTGAAGCTGGCCATCATTCGGGAGCATGTCCGTTCCTGGCCGTTAGCAGACATCGAACAGTATCCGCGCGTTTCCAGACTCAGCTCTTAACGCGCCCTGCGGATATCAAACCATCGGAAGGTTGGAAAACATGCTCAAGATCATGGTCTTCGCAGTGACGCTTCTAGCTGCAAAGAGCGCCATGACCCGCGACCGCCCCATCCGCTCCTGCGAGAAAGCCCCCTTCTGGCCGAAATCCAGAGGCTGCTTCCCGATCACGTGATTGGAAAAACCGCGGGTGTGGATCCGAAGCCGGTAGAGAAGCTGCCCCAGTTCCCGCGCGGCATCTGGATGCGCTCCGGCAGCAGCCTGACCTGCGTCGTCGTTGTCCTGGACGAAACTGGCAAGCCGCAGGACGCCATCGTTTCCTATCCGTCGCGAATGGGGCTGACCGAACAGGAGAAGCAGGTGATTCTTTCCGTTCAATGGACGCCGGCGCAGGTAGGCGGGCAAGCTCGGCCTTCCCTGGTGGCCATGAATTTCGAGATCCACTGACGCAGCTTAAGTCGGTAACGGCCTGAGCTTCAACGTTGGCGCTGAAGCTCAGCCTGCGCAATGCAACTCATTGGTTGCATTGCGCATAAGCAACGTATCAGTTGCCTTCTCAGGCCGCCTGCACGATATGCAGCGCCTTCGGGTTGCGCCACGTTGCCAGCAGTGTGGCTTCGCGGGCCTTGGCTTCGTGCAGATGCGCTTCCTTGACGTGGCCGTAGCCGCGGATGTGCTCGGGGATGCTGGCGATGTCCACTGCCAGTGCAAGACGGCGTGCATCCAGCCCACTGATCAGTTCCTGCAGAGTCTTCTCGTAGTCAGCGATCAGCTGACGCTCGCCACGACGTTCCTCGGTGTAACCGAACACGTCGAAGCGGCCGCCGCGCAGGCCCTTGAACTTGGCCAGCAGGCCGAAGGCCTTGAACATCCACGGGCCGTATTCCTTCTTCTGCAGCTGGCCCTGTTCGTCGCGCTTGGCGAACAACGGCGGGGCAAGGTGGAAACGGACCTGGTAGTCGCCTTCGAACTTCTCTGCCACACGCTTGGCGAAGTCGCCGCTGGTGTACAGGCGGGCCACTTCGTATTCGTCCTTGTAGGCCATCAGCTTGAAGAAGTAGCGCGCGGCGGCTTCGCTCAATGCGGTGCTGCCCGGGATGGCCTGCTGCTCGGCCTTGCGCACGGCATCGATCAGCGTGCGATAGCGATTGGCGTAAGCGGCGTCCTGGTAGTCGGTGAGGAAGCTGCTGCGGCGGGCGATCAACTCGTCCAGCGAACGCGACAGGTGCGCATCGTCCAGCGATGCGAACGCGGCTTCACCGCTGGTCTGGCTGGCGGCTGGCAAGCCGCGGATATCCGGCTCGTTGCCCGGGTTGCGCGGTGCCGACGGTGCGCCGGCTTCGTTGCCTTCCCATTCACCGGGCGGCAGTTCGCGCAGCGCGGCCGGTTTGCGCTCGGCATCGGTCGGCGCGTTGTGGATGAGACCGGCGGCCTGCTGCACGGCCTGCGGATCGATCGCGGCCAGGCGGCCCCAGGCGAACGCGGTCTGGTTCATGGTCACGGCTGCGCCGTTGAGCTCCACCGCGCGCATCAGCGATTCCAGCGACAGCGGCACCAGGCCCTGCTGCCAGGCGAAGCCGAGGATGAACAGGTTGGAGGCAATCGCGTCGCCGAGCAGGGCGGTGGCCAGCTGGGTAGCGTCGAGCAGGATCGGGTCGCGACCGCCCAGTGCCAGCTTGACGCCGGCAATGATGTCGGCGGCTGGGAACTGCATGTCCGGGTGCGTGGTGAAGGTGCCGGGCATCGCTTCGTAGGTGTTCAACACCACCTGCGAGCGCTCGCCGCGCACCTTGGACAGTGCCCAGTAATCGTTGACCACCACCATGTCGCAGCCCAGCACCAGGTCGGCTTCACCGGCGGCGATACGCACGGCGTGGATGTCGGCCGGACGGTTGGCGATGCGGATATGGGTGGTGACTGCACCGCCCTTCTGCGCCAGGCCGGTCTGGTCGAGCACGCTGGCACCCTTGCCTTCGAGGTGGCCGGCCATGCCGAGCAGCGCGCCGATGGTCACCACGCCGGTGCCGCCGACGCCGGTGATCAGGATGTTCCAGGGCTGCGAGAAGTCAGTGCGGAAGGTCGGTGCCGGCAGGTTGTCGAGCAGGCTGGCCGCGCTGCTCTTGCTGCCCTTGCGCAGCTGGCCGCCGTGCACGGTGACGAAGCTCGGGCAGAAGCCCGTCGTGCAGGTGAAATCCTTGTTGCAGTTGGACTGGTCGATGTCGCGCTTGCGCCCGAATTCGGTTTCCTTCGGCAGCACCGACACGCAGAAGCTCTTCTCACCACAGTCACCGCAGCCTTCGCAGACCAGCGAGTTGATCATGGTGCGCTTGGCCGGGTCGACGATCTTGCCGCGCTTGCGGCGGCGGCGCTTCTCGGTGGCACAGGTCTGTTCGTAGATCAGGATGCTGGTGCCCTTCACCGTGCGCAGCTGCTGCTGCACGGCATCGAGCTCGGCGCGGTCGTGGAATTCCACATCACTCGGGAACTCGTGACGACGCGACTTCCACTTCTGGATGTCGTCGGACAGCAGCACGATGGTGTGCACGCCTTCCGAACGCATCTGGTGGGCGATCTGCGGCACGGTCAGGGTGCCGTCCACCGGCTGGCCGCCGGTCATCGCCACCGCATCGTTGTAGAGGATCTTGTAGGTGATGTTGACGCCAGCGGCGATGGCCTGGCGGATCGCCAGCGAGCCGCTGTGGAAATAGGTGCCGTCGCCGAGGTTCTGGAACACGTGCTCGGTGTCGGTGAACGCGGCTTGGCCGGCCCAGGTGACGCCTTCGCCGCCCATGTGGGTGAAGGTGTCGGTGTCGCGGTCCATCCACGTCACCATGTAATGGCAGCCGATGCCGGCCAGCGCACGCGAGCCTTCCGGCACCTTGGTCGAGGTGTTGTGCGGGCAGCCGGAGCAGTAATGCGGCACGCGCGGGAACTGCGCGCGCGGCAGCGCCATCTCGGCTTCCTTGACGTCCATCCAGCGCAGGCGTTCTTCGATGGATTCGGTGTTGAAGAAACGCTGGATGCGACGACCGATCACGCCGGCAATCGTCGCCGGGGTCAGTTCGCCGGTGGACGGCAGGATCCACTCGCCCTGCTCGTCGTACTTGCCGACGATGGATGGGCGCGCGCCCCAGTTGGCCGGCCAGTTGTAGAAGTATTCCTTCATCTGCCGCTCGATGAAGGCCTTCTTCTCCTCCACTACGACGATGTCTTGCAGGCCGCGGGAGAACTCACCGATGCCCTGCGGCTCCAGCGGCCAGGTCATGCCGACCTTGTAGACGCGGATGCCGATGTCGGCGCAGGCCTTCTCGTCCAGGCCCAGGTATTCCAGCGCCTGCAGCACGTCCAGGTAGCTCTTGCCGGTGGTGACGATGCCCAGCCGTGCCTGCGGCGAATCCATCACCACCTTGTCGATGCCGTTGGCGCGGGCAAACGCCTGCGCCGCTTTCACCGCATAACGGTGCAGGCGCATTTCCTGCTCCATCGGCGGGTCCGGCCAGCGGATGTTGAGGCCGGCGGCCGGCATCTCGAAATCTTCCGGCAGGATGATCTGGCGGGCGAACGGGTTGACGTCCACCGAGGCCGAGGACTCCACCGTTTCGGCAATCGTCTTGAAGCCGATCCAGCGCCCGGTGTAGCGGCTCATCGCCCAGCCGACCAGGCCCATGTCGAGGATGTCCTGCACGCCTGCAGGGTTCAGCACCGGCATCATCGCGCTGACGAACTCTTCTTCGCTGCCGTGCGGCAGGGTGGAGCTGCGGCAGGCATGGTCGTCGGCGGCCAGCGCCAGTACGCCGCCGTGCTTCGAAGCACCGGCGGCATTGGCATGCTTGAACACGTCACCGCAGCGGTCCACGCCCGGGCCCTTGCCGTACCACATGCCATACACGCCATCGACCTTGGCACCGGGGAACAGGTTGGTCTGCTGTGTGCCCCAGACCATGGTCGCGCCGAGGTCCTCGTTGAGGCCGGGCACGAACTTCACCTTGGCCGCTTCCAGGTGCTTGCGCGCGCGCCATAGCTCCAGATCGAAGCCGCCCAACGGCGAGCCGCGGTAGCCGCTGACGAAGCCGCCGGTATTCAGCCCGGCCGCGGCGTCGCGCTGCTGCTGCATCAAGGGCAGGCGTACCAAGGCCTGCACGCCGCTCAGGTAGATGCGGCCATCGGTGCGCGTGTATTTGTGTTCCAAGGTGTAATCGGAATCACGCACGCCGATCAGCGGATCGTTGGCGGAGGCAGGCGAGGTAAGTTCGGCGGTACTGGTCATGGCTGGCCCATTGCGGAAACGGCTGGCAGGTGCCGACCGGCGGGGCCGGTGGCAGCCGCGGATTGTAGCAGCGGGGCTTTCATCACCCTGTAACCATGTCGCGCGTAGCGCCCGGAGCGGTTAGGATCGGGGCCGGGTGGGGGATAACTGTTTGATGGGGATTGCAGTCATGGGGGTTACAAAGCGCATGGTCGCTGGCGCGCTGCTGCTGGCGAGCTTGTTTGTCGCAAACGTTCAGGCACAGAGCCTGCCGAAGATCAACGAGTTCTATTTCGATGACGATGTGGCGGCCAAGCCGATCCATATCGTGCCGCCTGAACAGGCGGATGCGGTCGATCAGCTTATGAAGCTGCGCGAGCGCGGCCGCAAGGGCGTGGAAGCCACTGCCCAGCTGGCCAGCATCGCCTACCGTGACGGTCGTGAGGAACTGGGTGCCAAGCTGTACCAGGAAGCCTTGGCTGCCGTCGCCGACAATTCCGCACAGGCGCGCAGTCTGCGCTGGAATCACGGCTGGGATCTTTACCGCAAGGGCAACCCCGAGGAAGCGCTGGCTCATTGGACCAAGGTCGCCGAGGGCACGCGCGGCAATCCGTCATGGCTGCCGCCGACGCTGGCATTGGCATTGTGGAGCTTGAACCGCAAGGACGAAGCCGTGGCCTGGTATGCGGCCGCCGTACGCACGGAACCGGGACAATGGAGTGAAGCGGCGGCTTACCCGCAGCTGCTGCCTTCCTGGAGTGACGCCGAGCGCACACAGCTGGCCCAGGTACAGCAGGCGTGGGCAGCCAATCCGCCGGCCTGGCCGTAAGGGAGCAGCTGCGATGCAGCGCCCGTACCGTGTGCCGGCACTGCAGCAGGAGGTTTTGAGCCAGCGCTGATTCCCGTCGGGGGCGGCGCGGGCCATGCTCGCATCATGGCATTCGACGCTTTCGCACTGATCCTGACCATGCTCGCGCTGGGCATGGTCTTCGCACGCTTCCGGGTATTCCCGGACAACGCCGCCGACGTGCTCAACAAGGTGGTGCTGTACATCTGCCTGCCGGCAGCGGTGCTCACCTATGTGCCGCGCCTGCAGCTGGATGCCTCGTTGATCGGCATCATGCTGACGCCGTGGCTGTTGATGCTGCTGACCCTGGCCTTGGTAAGCCTGGCCACACGCCTGTTCGGTTTCGGGCGGCAGGTACATGCGGTGCTGCTGTTATGCGTGGCGCTATGCAATTCCAGTTTCATCGGCTACCCGATGGTGCGCGCGCTGTTGGGTGACCATGCCCTGCCGTATGCGGTGGTCTACGACCAGTTCGGCACCTTCGTTATGCTGTCGACGTTCGGTTTGTATGTGCTGGCCCGCTACAGCGGCGATACCCCGCCCAGCACCAGCCAGATTCTGTTGCGCATCGCCCGGTTCCCGCCGCTATGGGCACTGATCTTCGCCTTGCTGGTGATGCCGGCAACGCCGCCGACATGGATTGCCGGGGCGCTGAAGAATGTGTCCGATGCGATGCTGCCGCTGGTGATGCTGGCGGTGGGTCTTACGATCCAGCTGCGGCTGTCGCGCGCTGAACTCGCGCCGTTGGGCGTTGGCCTGTTGCTCAAGCTGCTGGTGTTACCCGCCGCCGCGTTGCCGCTGTCCTGGGCGTTTGGGCTGCAGGGCGAGATGCTGCGGGTCAACGTGCTGGAAACGGCAATGCCGACCATGATCACGGCCGCCGCGCTGGCCATTTCACACCGGCTGGCGCCACGCTTGGCAGCGGCGATGGTGGGTTATGGCATTGTGCTGTCGTTGGTCACCTTGCCGGCCTGGGTCTGGGTGCTTGATCGGCTGGTTTGAGTCAGTATGTAAGCTTGGATGCACCACAACGAGGAAAGCAGGATGCGTAAACCCTGGTTGATGTTTACTGGCTTGGCCTTGATGGCGGCAACGGCTGGCGCGATTGCGCAACCGGCGAAAGCTGAAGCCACGCCGGAGCAGATGCTCGCGCAGATCGAAGCGATCAACACCGCACGGTTGCAGCTTGGGCGAGAGCTCGCCGCAAGCGGTCAGCCACGCAAGCTGTATGCGGCGTGGCTGCTGGCGCCTATGAGCCTGGATCTGGCGCGTGGGAAAACCAGCTACTCGCCGGAAGCCGATACCTGGTTGATGCGCGCGATACGTACCGGCAGCGAGGATCCGGTGATCGCGGCGGCTGCGGTTACCCGCTGCATCCGGGTGGACGAGTGCGATGTGGAACAGGCCCGCGTCACGCTCGCGACCGCAGATGCGGAAGATGCTGGAAGCCAGCTGCTGTTGATGCGCCTGGCCGAGCATCGCAAGGATCCGATCGAGGCGGAGCGCGCCTGGCAGCGTGTGGCAAAAGCATCGCGCTACCGCGACCCCGCAGCAACTTTGATCGGCGTCATGGATGTGGCCACGCGCGACTATCCCTGGCCGCTGACCGATCCCGCGCAGGCAGCTGAGTGGCAGCGCCACAACAGCGGCAGCTATCTTGAACAGGAGCGCACCGTCACCTTGTTCAGCATCGCTGCGGTGCATTCTCCAGCTGATTTGAAGCAGATGATGGAGACTTGCCCAAAGACCGTGCCTGACGCGGCAAAGCGGGAGCAATGCCGACATCTGTTCAATGTAGTGGCGAACAGCAGCTCGCTTTTGCTCGCCGGCTATGGGGCTTCGCGCATGGCGGAGCTGGAGCAAGGGCCTGCGCAGGTACCGTGGTTGGCACGCAAGCGCGAGCTGCAATGGATCATCACGGAAGCCACAGCCATCTTGGCTGACGAAACCAGCAAGGTCACCAAGGTAAGCCCTGCCGAATACACGCGCTGGCTTGCAGAGCAGGGCGAGCTGCCAGCCATGCGACGCTTGCTTGCAGCCTATGGTGTGCCGGTGGCGCCGCCTGCTGATTGGCAGCCAGCTGTTCCGGCGGCGTGACCGTAGGGACCCGGATCGGGCATTGGTATCAACCACAAGCAGGGCATGTATGTCACATGGCTCCGAATCAGGTCACACCGAAACGGTGAGCTGTGTGGGCTCCGTCGAGGAGGGCGTCATCTTCATCAAAGTCGTTGGAATGCCTCAGGGATATCCGGTCGAGTTTGACCTGACGCAGGCGTGCGCCTTTGCGGAACAGTTGCAGAAGGCAATCAACGAAGTTGAGTCGGGTTGGGTTGGCGGGAACTGACGTCGGCATAGATGGTCCCTGCTCACTGCCGCAGCACACCATCCGACCTTATGCGGGCGTTCAATATCCGTTTGTAGGCCTTCCGCTCCGGCTTGTCCCGCGAAGTCATTTGTCGGCTTGTTGGGCCAGCGCGGTGGATCTAAGATCAGCCCGTACCAAGGGGGGAGCCCGCCATGCGGTGCGCTGCGAAAAACGGAGATGCGGAGTCAAGGTTCCGGCTATTGTCTGGTTGGTCTTGCGGCCACCATAGGGGAGTCATGAAGATCTATGTCATGGGTGCCGCGCTAGCGGTATCGCTATCTGGATGCGTTACCCCAAACTACGCTGCACCCTCTGGCTCCGTCGCAAAGCTGACGGTTGCTACAAATACCCTGGAAACATGGAATCAACAGGTCCGGCTACATAGCCAGCCCGATTGTGCCGGTTACCCAGGGAAGTTGATTGATATTCTTCAGTCGAAACGCATAGGCATCAGCACCGGCACTTCAACAACTACAAATATCCCTGCTGATTCAAGCATCACAGTTTCGGTATTGGCTAGCGTGCCGCGCGATGATTCATTTCTCAGCATGTTCTTTAAAGGGGGTGAGCGGGTTGCCTCTGAGAACAGATACTGTGAAGCGTTCGTAACCTTCCGGCCAGAGGCTGGAAAGGAATATCGCGCATCCTACAAAATAGACGGCTCTCCTTGCTCACTGGAGGTCATGGAAATCAGGGATGGGCAAGGGATTCTGGTCACCAACGCCCGTCCCAATAGCAGGTGCTCCATTGCCGCAAAAAAAGTAAGCAATCAGCTATGGACTAACTGACGCAGCTAAGGTCAACAAATTTTCAAGGACATTGCTGTCAGTCATGGGCATTGGATGGCAGTGCCTTCCTCATGAGATGTGAACGTGCCCGCCTCTCGATTTCAGATATCAACAACAAGCTCACCTTGCCGAAAGGAACATTGAACCAAAGGGTGCGCTGGCGCTATCCGTGCTACAGCAGCGTTAGAGCCTCCGGGCGATTTTAATCCGCAGGCACGGTGCGCTCGCGTGCCCAATCGCGCAGCGATTGCACCTGCTCGGCCATCAGTACTGACAGTGGCCGTGTATTGCGGATCTCGGCCATCAACAGCTCGGTGTCCAGCGGCTTCTGCTCGGCATGCGCGGCATACAGGCCGGCGACCACCACCTGCTCGATCTCGGCACCGGAGAAGCCATCGCTGGCCGCTGCCAGCGCCGGCAGTGCAAACAGATCCGGCTGCAGTTGGCGGCGGGCCAGGTGCAGGTGCAGCAGCTCGACGCGGGTGTCGGGCGAGGGCAGGTCGACGAAGAAGATTTCGTCGAAGCGGCCCTTGCGCAGCAGTTCCGCCGGCAGTTCCTGCACCTGGTTGGCGGTGGCGACGATGAATACCGGCGCCTTGCGCTCGGCCATCCAGGTCAGCAGGTAGCCGAGTACACGGCGCGACACGCCGCCGTCCTCACCGCCGCTGGCCAGTCCCTTCTCGACCTCGTCTATCCACAGCACGCAGGGCGCCAACTGCTCGGCCGAGGCCAGCGCGTCGCGCAGGTTCTTCTCGGTCTCGCCGTGGTACTTGTTGTACAGCGTGCCGAAGTCCAGCCGCAGCAGCGGCACGCCGAAGCCGGCGGCGGTGGCTTTGGCCAGCATCGACTTGCCGCAGCCCTGCACGCCGAGCAGCAGCATGCCCTTGGGCGGGTCCAGCCCGGGCGGGGCATTGCCGGAGACGAAGACCGCGCGGCGCTGCTCGATCCAGCGCTTGAGCCGGCGCGCGCCGGCCACGTCGCTGAAACGGGCCGAGTCGTATTCGTAATGCAGGTGGCCGCTGCGGTTGAGCAGCTCGAACTTGAGCTTGGCCAGCTGCGGCAGGTCATCGGCCTGCAGCGCGCCATCGGCGAAGATCAGCTGGCGGGCGATGCGACGTGCGTCAGTCATGCTCAGCCCGCGCAGGTTGCGCAGGATCTGCTGGACGGCTTCCTGGTCCACCTCGACCCGGCGCCCACCGTTCTCCTGGGCATAGCTGGCCGCTTCCTCGCGCAGCATCTTCAGCAGCGCATTGGCATCGGGCAGGCGTGGGTTGAAGCGGGTCGCCAGTGCTTCCAGTTCGGCCGACAGCTCGACCTTGGCGCCGACCAGCACCACCACGTGCGGCTGGCTGTGGCGGCGCTGGATGATGTCGCGCAGCAGCCGCTGGTGGCTGGCGTAACCCAGGTAGGGGTGGAAATCGAGCAGCAGGTAGATGCCGCGCTGATCGGCCTCCTGGATCATGCGCAGGGCGGCGCTGGCATCGGGCGGGCCGACCGCCTCGTCCTCGCGGTCCATGTCGATGCGGCGCAGGCCTTCGGTGATCGACCAGCGGTACAGGGACCGCCACACATGCATCAGGGCCTCGCGGAACAGACCCACGATACGGGTCTCATCCTGCGTTTCGATGACGATCAGCGGCGTGTTGGCGCGGATCAGTGCGGTCAGGTCCTGCAGCTCGCTCATGGTGGTTCCAATGCCGGGGGCGACACGATAGCAAAGCCGCAGGCCTTGCCGGGACGGGTTCCTCACCGGATGACTACCTTTGCCAACGCAGGCCGGTGTACGCTGCGGGCAAGTCCCGCGGAAACGAGGCGTGCATGAAGACGATTCTGGTAGCCGGCTCCAAAGGCGGTGTCGGCAAGACCACCATCGCTACCCATCTGGCCGCACACTCGGCCTTGTCCGGCCTGGCAACGGTGATCGCCGATGCCGACCCGCAGGGTTCCAGCACCCGCTGGGCGCAACGCCGTTCCATTCTGGACAGCGCGGTGCTGCCGGTGGATGTGCATCGCAAGAAGAACTGGGAAAAGCTCATTCCTGACGGCGCCGAGCAGGTCATCATCGATGCCCCGGCCGGTGCCTATGGCGAGGATCTGGAGCGTTTCATCGACATCGCCGATGCGGTGGTGGTGCCGGTGCTGCCCTCGGCACTGGATATCGAGGCCATCGTCGGCTTCCTCAACAGCCTGTCCAGGATCAAGCGCATCCATTCGCGGGCGGTGCCGGTGGGGCTGGTGCTCAACCGCACCAAGCCGTGGACGCAGACCTCGCAACAGGCCAGGCAAATGCTGGCCGAATGGCCGTATGAGGTTGTCACGCAGCTGCGTGACAGCCAGAGTTATGTGGTGATGGTCGGGCTTGGGCGCAGCCTGTTCGACTATCACTCTGCACAGGTACGCGAGCACCAGCAAGACTGGGAGCCGCTGCTCAAGTGGTTGAACAAGGTCTGATCAGGAGTACTAACCGACCATGCGTGAATTGATCCTGCTGCGACATGCCCATGCCGAACCGGCTGCCAATGGCCAAGCCGATATCGACCGGCCCCTCTCACCGCATGGCTTGGCCGAGGCTGAGGCGGCCGGCCGTTGGTTACAGGAAAACAAGTTGGTGCCGGACCGGGTGCTGTGCTCGCCGGCGCGGCGCTCCCGCGAAACCCTGGAGTCGGTGCTCGAGCGCACCGGTTATGTCGAGCAGCGCCTGGAAGAACGCATCTATGACGCCGCGCCGGGCACCCTGGCGGCACTGCTGGACGAACACAACGAAGTGGAACGCGTGCTGGTGGTTGGCCACAACCCGGGGCTGGAGCAGCTGGTGGCGCTGTTGAACAGCGGCCAGACCGGCGATTACCGCGGCATGCCGCCGGCGTCGGTCGCGGTATTGTCCTTGCCGAAGGAATCGCCGATCGAACCTGGCATCGCCAAGTTGACCGCATTCTGGTGGCCTTGAGCCCATGGCGGCGGCGCGGTTTGGGCTGCTGCTGATTCTGTTGATGCTGGCTGGCTCGGCCCTTGCGGCCGAGCCATTGCATTTCGACACGGCGCATTCCCGGTTTGGTTTTGAAATACGTACCCGCTTCGGGCAGAAGGTGGAGGGTGTCTTTCCGCGTTTCGAGGGCTGGATCACGGTGCTGCCCGATGGCCGCCATCAGGTGCGGCTGCGCATGTTCACCGAGTATGTGGAGATCCCGGAGCGGCCGCGCTACACCAGCTGGATCCGCGGCGAGGACTTTTTTGATGCGGCACGCTACCCGGTGGTGGAGTTCGACTCTGATCCCTATGACCCGCGGTTGACTGAAACCGGCGGCGACGTACAGGGGCGCTTGTCGATCCGAGGCATCAGCCGGCCTGAAGTAATGCGGCTGGCAAAACCTGAATGCGCGCGGCCCGGCTATGATTGCGATCTCGTCAGCCGCGGCACCGTCCTGCGCGGCCGATATGGCATGGATAGCTGGCAGATGGCCCTGAGTGATCGAGTGATATTCGTACTGCGTACACGCCTGGTGGGCGCCCCCAAAACGTGAAAGCTGTGATCCGTCTTTTGCCGGTGCTGGCGCTTCTGCTGGCCAGCGGTTGTGCTTCGCTGTCCAATCAACAGCGCGAGCGTGCCGTTGGCATTGCCGTGGCTGCGCGCTCCACCGTGGTGGACTGCGACCAGCCCGATCGCTGTGCGCTGGATTCGCCTCTGCGCGCACTCGGTGGCAAGGCCATCGCCGAATCCACGGCGCAGCTGCCACGGCACTACGCCACCATCGTCGACGAGGGCGAGCTGTCGCTGATAGCGCGGTTGAACCTGATCCGCAGCGCCACCCGCAGCGTGGACCTTCAGACCTATATCTTCGATACCGACGACAGTGCGCGGATGGTGATCGACGAACTGCTGGCCGCAGCCCGGCGTGGGGTCAAGGTACGGGTGCTGATCGATCAACTCTCGGCCATCTCCGACCTGCAGATGTTGGGCGCCTTGTCCGGAGCACATACCAACTTCGAGCTGCGCGTCTACAACCCCGCATTCGGCAAGGCCAAGCTCAACTACTTCGACTATGCCGGCAGCGTGCTGTGCTGCTTCCGTCGCTTCAACCAGCGCATGCACAACAAGCTGCTGGTGATCGACGATGTGATCGGCATGGTCGGCGGCCGCAACTACCAGGACGACTATTACGACTGGGACAGCGAGTACAACTTCCGCGACCGTGACGTGGTGGTGGCCGGTCCGGAAGCGCGCGAGATGGCGGCCAACTTCCAGGCGTTCTGGGAAGCGCGCCGCAGCGTGCCGGCCGAACGGCTCAACGACGTCGGCAAGACCTTGTTGAACGAGGGCGTGCCGGCATTGCCGCAGGCGGCATTCCGCCGTCCGGATCGCATCGCGCGGGTCGATGCGGAAGCCTCTGACCCGGACTTCATCGAACAGGCATTTGTCGACACCGCCTTGCCGGTAAGTGCGGTCAGCTACGTCGCCGACCTGCCGCGCAAACACCGCCGTGAACGTGAGGCGCAGCCGCTCAATGGCCAGCATGTGACCGAGCCGCGGTTGGATGCGCTGATCTCGCAGGCCCAGACCGAGGTGCTGCTGCAGACGCCCTACCTGGTGCTGTCCAAGCCCGCGCAGGAGCTGTTCAAGAACCTGCGCAAGCGCGAAACGCCGCCGCGGGTAGTGGTGTCGACCAACAGTCTGGCGGCTACCGACAACCCCATCGTCTATGCGCTTTCGTACAAGTACAAGCGTCGCAATCTGCGCGTACTGGGCTTCAACATCTACGAGTACAAGCCGTTCCCGCTGGACGCGCCGATCGACTACGCGCAGCTGTTGCCAGCGCCGTTGGACGGTGATCCGGCCGTGGCACCCACCCGCAACCGGGTGATCGGCGGCAGTGCGGCTGGCAGCAATGTGCGCGGCAGCGGTTCCGGGCGCCGCCTCAGTGCCGATGGCAGCGAGGTCGAGCGTGAGGTGCTGCGTACCGAAACCCGCCCCTCGTTCCTGGGTACGCGTGCGGTCAACCGTCCCTTGCCGGTTACCCGGCGCGGTGCGCGCATGGGCCTGCATGCCAAGTCGCTGGTGGTGGATCGCCGTATTGGCGTGATCGGCACCCATAACTTCGATCCGCGCAGCGAAAACTACAACACCGAAGGCGCGGTGATCATCGAGGACCCGGCGTTCGCCGAGCAGCTGGCGCAGAGCATCCTGCGCGACGTGCACCCGGACAACTCCTGGGTGGTGGCACCGCGCGAAAAGCCGCCGGTGCTGTCGGGCCTGAATTACAGTATCGGCAAGGCCTCCGAGGCGCTGCCGATCCTGGATTTCTGGCCCTGGCGTTATGCCACCGACTACGCCTTCAAACCGGGCCCGGAATGCCCGCAGCCGCTGCCCAGGCAGGACCCGCATTTCCACAGCTGCTACACCGCGGTAGGTGACTTCCCGGAAGTCGACGTTGGCCCCAAGTGGGTGCTGGTGCGCATGCTGACCGCGTTCGGCGCGGGGCTGGTCCCCATCCTCTGATCGTTCCATTTCCCCGACAGGTAGCTGCAATGAGCCAAGTATTCCGTGCGCCGGTTGACCTGCAGTTGGTCAACGAGCTGAGCCGCAACACCTTGATCGATCATCTGGGTATTGTCTTCACCGCTGCCGGCGATGATTGGCTGCAGGCAACGATGCCGGTAGATGCGCGCACCAAGCAGCCCTACGGTCTGCTGCATGGCGGTGCCTCGGTAGTGCTGGCCGAGACCCTGGGCAGCAGCGCCGGCAATCTCTGCGTGGACCCGAGCCAGCAGGTGTGCGTTGGCCTGGAGATCAATGCCAACCATCTGCGTGCGGCGCGTAGTGGTGTGGTTACCGGTACCGCACGCGCGCTGCATGTGGGCCGTACCACCCAGGTGTGGGAGATCCGCATCGAGGACGAGGCTGGCAAGCCGGTGTGTATTTCGCGGCTGACCTTGGCGGTTGTGGCGGTTGGGTGAGTGGTTGGTGTTTTGGCTAAGAGCTAAGAGCTCAAAAGCACCCCTCTCCAACCCTCCCCTTGCCTGCGGCAAAGGGAGGGGCTGAAGCTGCGCCCCCTCCCTTTCGCGCAGCGAAGGGGAGGGCTGGGGAGGGGTAGCTTTTGCCGTTGCTGTTGTACCCGCACCCGCACCCCCGGCAACCTCCAGCTAAACCAATACCGCCACCGGCAGATGCTCACGCACCCAATCGGCCAAGGCCGGTGCCGGCAAGGCCGGGGTGAAATGAAACCCCTGCGCGATCTGGTAGCCCTGCGCGCCGAGCAGGCGCAGTTGCTCCAGACTCTCAACGCCTTCGGCAACCACCTTCAACTGCAGGCTCTGGCCGATGTGGGCGATGGCCTGGGTCAGCGCGCTGGCAACCTTGTCGCCTTCAATGCCGCGCACGAAACTGCGGTCCAGCTTGAGTTCGCTGATCGGCAGCTGGCGCAGGTAACTGAGGCTGGAATAGCCGGTGCCGAAGTCGTCCATCGACAGCCGCACACCCAGTGCATGCACCTGTCGCAGCGTCTGCAGCGTGATCGGGTCGCCATCCAGCAATACGTCTTCGGTGATTTCCAGGATCAGGTCCTCGGCGCTCAAGGATTCCTGCTGCAGGATCTGGCTGATGCAGTCCGTCAGTGCCACGCTGTGGAAGTTGGTTGGTGACAGGTTCACCGACACCGACGGCACCTCCAGGCCTTCCTGACGCCAGCGGCCCAGCTGCCGGCAGGCTTCGCGCAATGCCCATTGGCCGAGATCACCAATCAGCCCGGCCTCTTCGGCCAAGGGGATGAAGCGTATCGGCGGCACGCTGCCCAGTCGCGGATGCTGCCAGCGCGCCAGCGCTTCGACGCTGTGCAAGCGCCCGCTGTGGATTTCGATCTGCGGTTGGTAGTGCAGCTGCAGTTGGCCTTGTTCAAGTGCTTCGCGCAGTGCCGCTTCCAGCGCCATGCGCTCCTGCGCGCACTCGTCCATCTCGCTGCTGTAGAAGCGCACCCGGTTGCGGCCGTTGTGTTTGGCCTGGTACATGGCGACGTCGGCATGGTGCAGCAGCGAATCCATGTTGTTGCCGTCATGCGGAAAGATGCTGATGCCGATGCTGGCCGAGGGCCGGATTTCCAGGTCGCCCAGCGCCAAAGGCAGGCCCAGCGTACGCAGGATGCGCTCGCTGCGCTCACTGGCGGCGGGTACGTCGCAGCGGTTGAGGATCACCACGAACTCATCGCCGGAGAGCCGACCGACGATGTCCATCGGTCCGGTTTCCTCCTGTAGGCGGCGCGCCACCGTGCGCAGTAGTTCGTCACCGCCGGGGTGGCCGAAGGAGTCGTTGATCTGCTTGAAGCGGTCCAGATCGATGAACATCACCGCCATTGTCTGCCCGTGATGGTTGGCGGCGGTGATGGCCTGGTCGGCCTGGGCGTGCAGCAAGCTGCGGTTGGGCAGGCCGGTGAGGTCGTCGTAGAACGCCAGCCGACGGATCCGGTTGCGTGCTTCCTCGCGCTCCAGTGCCAGCGCACACAGGTGCACGATCACCTCGACCAGGCGGTGATGGAAGCTGTCCGGGTCGTAGGGTTGCCGGTAGTAGAAGGCGAAGGTGCCAAGCACGCGGCCATCGTTGGCCTTGATCGGGGTGGACCAGCAGGCAGCCAGGCCGTGCTGCAGGGCCAGGTGGCTGATGCCTTCCCAGTTGGGATCGGTAGCGATGTCGCGGCTGAGCACGGTCTGGCCGCAGTACGCGGCGGTGCCGCAGGCGCCGGTTTTCGGCCCTACCGGCACGCCGTCCACCAGCCGGGTGTAGGCTTCGGGCAGGCTCGGCGCAGCCAGGTGGCGCAGTCGCCCGTCTTCCACCCGCAGCACCGAGCACAGCACCTGCGGGGCGATCTTCTCCACCTCCAGGCACATCATCTGCATCACCTCGGCGGTGGGCACTTCGCGCACCATCGCGTCGAGCATCTTGTGCTGCAGGACTTCGTGCACCTTGGTGCGGGTGATGTCCATCAGCACGATGACCAGGTTCACCAAGCTGCCGTAGTCATCGAAGATCGGGTTGGTGCTGACCGAGCACCATAGTGGCTGCCCGTTCTTGCGGTAGAGCCGCTCGTCGGCGCGGATCGGCTGCCCTGCCAGCAATCGCGCGGTATAGGCGCTCAGCTGCTCGGGCGAAAAGCTGTCCGGCGCCAACAGTGCCGGCACGTACTGGCCCATCGCCTCGGCATCAAGGAAGCCGAACAGGCGCCGGAAGCCCTTGTTCAGATGCACGATGCGGCCTTCGGCATCGGTGATCAGCACCGCGCTCTGGGTTTCATCGAAGCCCAGCGACAGTAGGCGCTCGCGTGCCTGTGCCAGGCGCCGCGCGGTGACGTCGCTGACCAGCACCATGCGGATGTTGCGCTCACCGTCGGCAATCTGTGACATGGTGACGCTGATCCAGCAGGTGCTCTGGTCCTTGCGGATCATCTGGATGTCATGCGGGTCGGCGGCCAGCTCCTGCACGCGGTTGCTGGTGCCGGGGTACAGGCGGGTGTTGTAGCGCTCGCGCATGCTCGCCGGTGCCAGCGTGCCCAGGTTCCTGCCCTGTAGTTCGGCGCGGGTCCAGCCGGAAATATCTTCCATGGCTTGGTTGACGTACAGAATGGTATTGGCGTCGTCGAACAGAATCACGCCATTGCCGATCTGTTCCAGTGCCGCCGAGAACAGTTGCAGCATGTCTTCTGTCGATGACAGCAGCTGCCGGTCCATCATGCCGTCCCCCTGAACGATAGTGTTGTTGTACACACTTCATGCCGGGAATGTTGCCGGCGTACCCTCAAAATCCGGGCCGACCGGTACTTCCTGCCGATAGTGTGGCACGGCGCACCCTTTGGCAGCGTCTGTGGGTATGGCAATAGGCATGGTCCCCTGCTGGCGGAAGCTGGACCGCATCCGGTATCGTGAGGGGATGACATCCCCCCGTCCCGCCCGCCAGGGCGGTGTGGCCCGCGTGTTCCGTTACTTGTACCGCGCCCCGCTGCTACTGGTTCACATTGTCCTGTTCCTGCCGCTGATCCTGCTGCTGATGACGCAGCCGTTGGGGCGTATCGGCCCCGCCAGCAACCCGCTGGAAGAGCGGGTGGTGCGCTGGTGGTCGGGCGGTTTGATGTGGATCTTCGGCTTCCGCCTGCAGCGCTATGGCCAGCCCTTGCCGGGTGCGGTGCTGTTTGTCGCCAATCACGTGGGTTGGGTCGATATCTGCGTCATTCACAGCCAGAAGATGGTCGGCTTCGTCGCCAAGCGCGAAATCGCCGGCTGGCCGGTGGTTGGCTGGGTCGCCAGCCGTGGCCACACCATCTTCCACCAGCGCGGTAATACCGAGTCGCTGGGCGGGGTGATGGAAGAGATGGTCAAGCGTCTGCAGGAACAGCGGCCGGTGGCGGTGTTCCCGGAGGGCCGTACCCGCGGTGGCACGGACGTGGGGCCGTTCCACGCGCGCATCTTCCAGGCGGCGGTGGAAGCCGGTGTGCCGGTGCAGCCGATCGCGCTGCGTTATGGCGTGCGTGGTGACGCGCAGACCACGGTGGCATTCGCACCGGGTGAAAGCTTCTTCGGCAATTTCCTGCGACTGCTCGGCGAACCGGCACGGCGTGGCGAAGTGCATTTCCTTGAGCCCATCGCCATCCAGGACCTGGAAGGCCGCCGGCGCATCGCCGAGACTTCGCGTGCGCGCATCGTGGCGGTGATGGAAGGACTGTAAGGTGCCTATCGCGGCCAACGCTGAGTTGGGCAGTCAACGCCTACCTGGTCGGTCATGCTGAGCGCCTGCAACTATCAGCCCCCACGCTGGCTGCGTAACCCACACCTGCAGTCGATGCTGGCCTCCAGCCGGCTGCGCTTGCGACGTGGCCGCCAGCTGCTGGCCGCCAGCGGCGCGGTCACCCAGGAGCTGCTGCTCGACGGTGGCGACGGCGTGCGCCTGCAGGCCTGGCACAGTCGCCCGCAGGGCGCACCGCCACAGGCGCTTGCGTTGTTGTTGCATGGCTGGGAAGGCAGCGCCGAATCCAGCTATATGCGCATGACCGCCGCGCGCCTGCTGGAGCAGGGCTTTGACGTGGTGCGGTTGAACTTCCGCGACCATGGCAATACCCATCACCTCAATCCGGGAATCTTCCATTCCTGCCGTATCGATGAAGTGGTGCATGCCGCTGCCGATGTGGCGCAGCGCTTTGCCGGTTTGCCGATGGTGGCAGCGGGGTATTCGCTGGGCGGCAATTTCGTGCTGCGGCTGGCACTGCGTGCGCCTGCCGCCGGGGTGCCGCTGCGGCATGTTGCCTCGGTATGCCCAGTGTTGGACCCGGCGGTCACCATGGACAGCATTGAACGTGGTCCGGCGATGTACGACTGGTACTTCCGCCGCAAATGGACCGGCTCGCTGCGCCGCAAGCGTGCCTTGTTCCCTGAGCTGGCTGACTGCGATGACAAGGTGTTGAAACTGGACATCCGCGCGCTGACCGGCTGGCTGGTTGATCGACATACCGATTTCGGCTCGCTGCAGGAGTACTTCGACGGTTACTCCATTGCCGGCGACAAGCTGGCTGGGCTGCAGGTACCGGCCGATATCCTGATGGCCGCCGACGACCCGGTGATTCCCTTCACCACCTTCGATCACTGGCGGCTGCCGGCCGACGCGCATCTGGAGATCGCGCGCTGGGGCGGCCACTGCGGTTTCATCGAGAACCTGCTTGGCGACGGCTTCTCCGAACGCTGGGTGGCGCAGCGACTGCACGCTGCCATCAGCTGAACCCAGCAGCAGCGGCCGGGGCCGCTACAATGCGGGTTTGCGCTAACGCTGGACCGCCATGCAAGACAAGATCATTGAAGCCCTGCGCCGTAATGCCACCGATGAGGCCGTGACCCTGGCCCATGCATGGGTTGGCGCAGAACCGCAACAAGCCCAGGCCCACCGCTGGCTGGCGTTGGCCCTGCAGCAGCAAGGCCAGCTGGAGCAGGCCCAGGCCAGTCTGGAACAGGCGCTGGGCTTGGCCCCGGATGACGCAGCACTGCATCTGCAGCACGCAGGCCTGTTGCTGGCGCAGCGTCAGATCGAGGCCGCCGGGCTGGCGCTGGATCGCAGCACTGCGCTGAACCCCAATGAATTCTCCGCCTACCTGATGCAGGCACACCTGGCGCTGGGCCGCGATGACATCGACGAGGCCGACCGTCTGGGTCGGATGGCGGCGCGCGTCGATCCGGACAGCCCCGAACTGGGCGCGATTGAAGGCATGGTCGCGCTGCGCCGTGGTGACGCCGACCGCGCCCTGGCGATTCTGTCGGCCGCTGCTGCCAAGCTGCCAAATGACGTCCGCGTGCTGTACGCGCTGGGCTTCGCCTACCTGGGCAAGGACATGCTGGCCTTTGCCGAACAGGCGTTCCGCCGCGTGATCGAATTGAACCCCGATAACCACGCGCTGCGTGGCCTGATCGTGCAGTTGCTGCTGCGTCAAGGGCACCTGGACCGTGCAGCGGAAATGATGCGCGACGTACTGGCTACACCACAGGGTGATACCCCGGGCATGCGCCGCTTGGCCGGCGAGCTGGAACTGGCCTCGGGTCAGCCACTGCAGGCACTTGAACACCTGCGCCCGCTGCTGTTGCAGGTGCCGGGTGACCGTCCCACGCTGCAGATGCTGTTGATGGCGTGGCAGCGTCTGGGCCGCGAGGAAGAAGCCCGTAGCGAGCTGGAAGCCGCCGTGCAGGCGCATCCGCAGCTGCATGATCTGTGGATGGCACGCCTTGCCGTGGCCCAGGTCGGCAGCGAAGAGGCGGTGGACGTGGTTGAACGCTGGCTGACAGCGATGCCTGAGCACCTGCCAGCGCTGGAAGCGCGCATGAGTCTGCATGACATGAACGACCAGGCCGAAGAGGCCGAAGCCGTGGCCCATCACATCATCGCACTGGAGCCGGGCCGGATCAGTGGCGAGCAGCGCATTGTTGAAGCGTTGTTGCAGCGCGAGCCAAGCGCGGCGATCGCGCATGTGCAGGGGCTGGTGGATCGTGCGCCGGAGCAGGCGCGCATCGGTGTGCGTGGTTGGCTGGGCGCTACCCAGGACCGCGCTGGCGACCGCGCCGGTGCGCTGGCTACCTGGATGCGTGTACACGAGGAAATGGCGCCCAACCGTCTGCCGCTACCGCAGCAGGCGCGTGCACCGGCCGAATGGCCGGCGATGGGCGAAGTGGCCGACGACAACCCGGTGCGGCCGATTTTCCTGTGGGGCGCCCCGGGTTCGGGCGTGGAGCGGGTGGCAATGGTGATGGCCGCCGGCAGCAGCGTGCTGCGCGATGACCGCTTCGGGCCAACGCCTCCCAATGATGGGTTCCAGAACTTCCTGACCTTGCAGCGCCTGGCCACCGATGCACTGACCCCGGAGCAGCTGGTGCAGCAGTGGCGCGAAGCGCTGCCGGCACGCGGCATTGAAGACGGCAACGTGATCGACTGGTTGCTGTGGTGGGACAACGCCCTGCTGTGGGCGCTGCGCCCGCAGCTGCCGGAAGGTCGCCTGATCATCGCCCTGCGCGACCCGCGCGACATGTTGGTGGAATGGCTGGCGCTGGGCGCGCCGGCACCGCTGGCAGTGACCTCGGCCAGCGAGGCTGCGCAGTGGCTTGCCCGCGCGCTGGCCCAGGTCGCGTTGTTGCATGAGCAGGATCTGTACACCCATATGCTTATCCATACCGACGATGCGGTGAATGATCCGGCGGCGATGGGTGCACTGTTGGAACAGGCCTTTGGCGTGCGGTTCCCGCCGGTGCGCAGTATTGGCCCGGGCACCATTTCGGCTGGCCATTGGCGCAATTACACGCAGGTACTGGCGTCGGAGTTTGCAGTGCTGACCCCGGTCGCGGTGCGTCTGGGCTATCCCGAAGCCTGATCGAGGAACAATGATGAAACTGGACAGTCAGAGTTTTCAGAACGGGCAGCCGATTGCCGCTGAGTTTGCTGCCGGCGATGCCAACGGCTTCGCCGGTAACCGCAACCCGCAGCTGGCCTGGAGCGATGTGCCGGCCGGCACGCGCTCGTTCGCGCTGATCTGCGTGGACCCGGACGTGCCGACCGTGGCTGAGCTGGTCGGCCGCGATGACGTCGGCATTCCGCTGGATCAGCCGCGCACCGACTTCGTGCATTGGGTGATGGTGGATGTTCCTGCCGGGCTGCGGGAAATCGCCGCCGGCAGCTGCAGCGACGGTTTCACCGCGCACGGCAAGACCCAGCCGGCCGGTCCGGCCGGTGCACGCCAGGGCATCAACGATTACACCGGCTGGTTTGCCGGCAACGCGCAGATGAGTGGCACTTACTACGGCTACGACGGCCCGTACCCGCCGTTCAACGACGAGCGCCTGCACCGCTATTTCTTCCGGTTGTTCGCGCTGGATGTGGAGCGTCTGCCGGTGGAGGGTGCATTCACCGCTGCCGACGTGTACCGGGCAATGCAAGGCCATGTGCTGGCCGAAGCGTCGGTGCATGGCACGTATACGTTGAACAAAGCGCTGGCCTAGCGATGTAGTGCCGAGCCATGCTCGGCAGAGGCTTCACCGGTAGAGCCCCAGCCGAGCATGGCTCGGCTCTACAAAACAGCAAGGGCGCCTGACGGCGCCCTTGCTGTTTGCGTAAGCCCTTCGGGCTTATTTCGCCATTTCCGACATCACCACCATGTCCAGCACATAGGCCTGCGACGGCGCATCGGCCGGCGGGTTCTTGATCTGGTAACGCTTCAGACGCAGCACGTTGCGCACGCCCGGCTCGTGGGTGTAACCCTCGATGTTGCCGTAGAAGTTGGTGAACTCACCGCGCTTGCCCTGTTCCAGGCCCTGCTCGTTGTACTTCACCTCACGCACCTGCAGGCAGGTGGCGTCCTTCATCAGCGGGTGCGGGCAGGGCTTGGTCTGCGGCTCCACTTCCATGAACACGATCTCGCCCGGGCCGCCGTAGCGGGTTTCGGCGGTCGGCTCGGCGCGGAAGCTGAGCACGTCGCCCTTGACGGTGACCAGGGTCATTGCCGAGGCGTCGAGTGCACGCACGGTCAGCTTGCCCTGCAGGCGCTCGCTGATCAGGCCGTCAACCGCCATCAGCGGGCCCTGGCAGGCCTTGTTGGTGGACATCAGGTTGCCGACGGTCAATGCACCGGCTTCCAACGTGTAGCCGCCGCCGATGTTGTTGCAGGCGTTGCTGACCGACAGGCGGTTGTCCTTGAAGTCCAGGGTCAGCGGCTTGTCGGCCTGCACGAACAGGCCGTCGATGCGCTTGCCGCTGGCGTCCACGGCGTTGTCCAGCAGCCAGTGGTTGGCGCCGAGCTGGCTGGCGTCGATGCTCGCCGTTGCAGCGGCAGGCGTCGCGGCAGCTGCGGTCGCAGCAGGGGCCGCCGGATCGGTGGCGTCCTTGGCGGCCGGCGGGTTGCTGCAGGCGGTCATCAGGGCGAACGGCAGGGCCAACAGGAGGATGCGCTTCATTTGGAACTCCTTGGGAGCGTGGAAAGATTCAGGGCGATAAACGGGCCGGCGTGGGTGCCGGGGTCAACTCCGCAGTGACGCATTCAGTTTCCAGCAGGCAAAAACAACAGCAGGCCGATGCCCAAGGCGATCCGATACAGGGCGAAGCCGCTGAAGGAATGACGCTTGATATAACTCAACAGCCATTTGACCACAATGAAACCGGTGACCACGGCGGCGGCGAAGGCCACGCTCACGTCGGTCCAGTTCTCGCTGCCGAGCTTGCCGTCCTTGGCCAGTTCCAGGAAGGCGTAGGCGCTGGCGGCGAACATGGTCGGGATGCCGACGAGGAAGACGAACTCGGTTGCTGCCGAGCGCCGGCTCAGGCCCAGCAGCATGGCCAGGAAGATCGCCGCGGCCGAGCGTGAGGTGCCGGGGAATACGCCGGCGACAACCTGTGCCAGGCCGACGGCGATGGCTACTTTCCAGGTCACCGTTTCGTTGTCGGGCATGCGTGCGGCAAAACGCTCGGCGACCAGCATCCAGATGCCGCCGATGACCAGCGCCCAGGCCACCGGGGCAACGGTTTCGGGCAGCTCCCAGCCAGCAAGTCGCACCGGCAGGCCGACCAGCGCGGTGACCAGGAAGGCCGCGCCCAGCTTCATCACGTAGTCGCGGTTTTCGCGCTGGTTCAAGCCGGTGGCCAGCGACCACAGCCGCTGCCGAAGCACCAGGGTGACGGCGATGATGGCGCCGGCCTGGATGACGATGTTGAAGAAGTCCGAGCGCTCACCCAGCCAATGCTGGGCGATCAGCAGGTGGCCGGTGCTGGAAATCGGGAGGAATTCGGTAAGGCCTTCGAGGATGCCAAGGAGCAGGGCGGAGAGCAGGTCGGACATGAGGGCTGGTATGGGAAAGGCGGGCACAGCATAGAACATTAAGTGTTATGCACCTGAATGGTGCATGGCATGAAAACAGCACCAGATTGGTGCTTATGACCGCTGATACCATCTGCATACAATCAATAAAAACAACGTGTTACCGGATTTTAAAAGTTGGCACGTCATTTGCTTTGTTACATGCACATCATCCATCCGAGGTTGCACCCGATGTCGCTGGAAAACGTTGAGAAGCTGATCAAGGACAACCAGATCGAGTTCATCGACCTGCGTTTCGTCGACATGCGTGGCATCGAGCAGCACGTGACCTTCCCGGTTTCGATCATCGAGCCGACCCTGTTTGAAGAAGGCAAGATGTTCGACGGCAGCTCGATCGCCGGCTGGAAGGGCATCGCCGAGTCGGACATGGTGCTGCTGCCGGACGCTGATAGCGCCTACGTCGATCCGTTCTACGCCGACCCGACCCTGGTGCTGATCTGCGACGTGCTCGACCCGGCCACCATGCAGGGCTACGGCCGCTGCCCGCGCGGCATCGCCAAGCGTGCCGAGTCCTACCTGAAGTCCTCCGGCATCGCCGACCTGGCCTTCTTCGGCCCGGAACCGGAATTCTTCATCTTCGATTCGGTGCAGTTCGCCAACGACATGGGCAACACCTTCTACAAGATCAATTCTGAAGAAGGCGCCTGGAACACCGGCAAGAGCTACGACGGCACCAACACCGGCTACCGTCCGACCGTGAAGGGTGGTTACTTCCCGGTGCCGCCGACCGATTCGCTGCACGATATCCGCGCAGAGATGTGCAAGGTGCTGGAAAAGGTCGGCATCGAAGTCGAAGTGCACCACCACGAAGTGGCCAATGCCGGCCAGTGCGAGATCGGTGCCAAGTTCAACACGCTGGTGACCAAGGCTGACGAACTGCAGCGCATGAAGCACGTCATCAAGAACGTCGCCCACCGCAACGGCAAGACCGTGACCTTCATGCCCAAGCCGCTGGTCGGCGACAACGGCAGCGGCATGCACGTGCACCAGTCGCTGGCCAAGGGTGGCAACAACCTGTTCTCCGGTGACGGCTACGGTGGCCTGAGCCAGATGGCGCTGTGGTACATCGGCGGCATCTTCAAGCACGCCCGTGCCATCAACGCCTTCGCCAACTCCGGCACCAACAGCTACAAGCGTCTGGTCCCGGGCTTCGAAGCACCGGTGATGCTGGCCTATTCGGCGCGCAACCGTTCGGCATCTTGCCGCATTCCGTGGGTGTCCAACCCGAAGGCACGCCGCATCGAAATGCGCTTCCCCGATCCGATCCAGTCCGGCTACCTGACCTTCACCGCGCTGATGATGGCCGGCCTGGACGGTATCAAGAACCAGATCGACCCGGGCGCACCGAGCGACAAGGATCTGTACGACCTGCCGCCGGAAGAAGAGAAGCTGATCCCGCAGGTCTGTTCCTCGCTGGATCAGGCACTGGAAGCGCTGGACAAGGACCGCGAGTTCCTCAAGGCCGGTGGCGTGATGAGCGACGACTTCATCGACGCTTACATCGCGTTGAAGATGAAGGAAGTCACCGCGTTCCGCGCAGCGACCCACCCGCTCGAATACCAGCTGTACTACGCAAGCTGAGTCAACAAGCTGATGTAACGGCGGCCATCGCATGGCGCTGGCCGCCGGCAACACCAGGTGTAGTTACTAGCTGTTTTTAGGCGGCGTTGGCGTGGACCCTCCCCCTCCCATCTGCGTCATCGCCGCCGCCTTTGTTGCTGGGGAGCACAAAGGTCATGCAACAGCGAGCAACACGCCTGCAGGGGCAAGAGAATCCGAGCGCGCGGCATGGGCCACTCCTCCCTCCCGCGTGGTTGTAGCGGCCGGCAGCAATGCCGGCGGCAACAGCCAGGCCCATGATGCGTTCGGCGCAACAGCCAGCGGCCATACAACGGCCGGTGGAAGACACGATGCCGGCCCGCAGCCGCAGGCCGGTCTCCTCCACATCGGGACATGCGCATGAAATTAATCTCCGCGATCATCCGTCCATTCAAGCTCGACGAAGTGCGTGAAGCCTTGGGCGCCGCAGGCGTTTCCGGCATCACCGTCACCGAGGTCAAGGGCTTTGGACGGCAGAAAGGCCACACCGAGCTGTACCGTGGCGCCGAATACGTCGTCGATTTCCTCCCCAAGATCCGCATTGAAACCGCCGTCACCGACGACAACGTCGATGCCGTGATCGAAGCCCTGCAGGGCGCTGCTGGCACCGGCAAGATCGGTGACGGCAAGATCTTCGTTACCGCGCTTGAACAAGTGGTGCGTATCCGCACCGGCGAAACAGGCGCCGACGCGCTTTAAGAACCCGCTACCGCCCCGTCCTCCGGCGGCAGCGACCGCCAGGTGACAACGGGTCGCTGGCAGGTTCCACCCCCACAACCGGAGTCGACAATGCGAACGGAATTTTTCACCGGGTTGAAAGCCCGGCTCGGAGGCCTGTGCCTGTCTTTCATGCTCACCGCGATGCTGTTGGGCATGTTTTCGAGCAGTGCGTGGGCACAGCAAGCGCAAGCCCAGCCTGCAACCGCCACTGAAGTGGCCACTGCGCCGGCAGACGCTGCAGCCGCACCAGTCGCTGAAGCAGAAGCCGCACCCAGCTTCGACAAGGGCGACGTGGCGTGGATGCTGACCGCCACCTTGCTGGTCTTGATGATGGTGGTGCCCGGCCTTGCGCTGTTCTACGGCGGCCTGGTGCGCGCCAAGAACGTGCTGTCGGTGCTCAGCCAGGTACTGGTGGTGTTCTCGCTGGTGCTGATCCTGTGGGTGGCCTATGGCTACAGCGCGGTGTTCAGTGCGGGCAACCAGTTCTTCGGTTCCTTCACCGAGTTCGCCTTCCTCAAGGGCTTCACCCCGGACTCGGTCGGCAATACGCCGATCGCCGGCTTGCCGGACTTCCTGTTCGTCGCCTTCCAGTCGACCTTTGCCGGCATCACCACCGCGCTGATCGTTGGTGCCTTCGCCGAGCGCATCAAGTTCCGCGCGGTGCTGCTGTTCTCGGCGCTGTGGTTCACCCTGAGCTACATCCCGATGGCGCACATCGTCTGGGGCGGCGGCTATCTCGGTGAGATGGGCGCGATCGACTTTGCCGGTGGCACCGTGGTGCATATCAATGCCGGTGTTGCCGGCCTGGTCGCTGCATGGTTCGTTGGCAAGCGCCTGGGCTACGGCCAGACCGCATTGAAGCCGCACAACCTGCCGCTGACCTGGATCGGCGCGATGCTGCTGTGGGTGGGCTGGTTTGGCTTCAATGCCGGCTCTGCTGCGGCTGCTGACACTGTCGCCTCGCTGGCCTTCATCAACACCGTGTTGGCGACTGCTGCAGCGGTGCTGGGTTGGACGCTGGTGGAAGCCATCACCAAGGGCCATCCGTCGGCGCTTGGTGCAGCCTCGGGTGCGGTGGCTGGTCTGGTTGGTGTAACGCCGGCCTGCGGCACCGTCGGTCCGATGGGCGCCATCGTGATTGGTTTTGTCACCGGCATCATCTGCGTCTGGGGTGTTACCGGCTTGAAGCGCCTGTTGAAGGCCGACGACACCGCTGACGTCTTCGGCGTGCATGGTGTGGGCGGTATCGTCGGCGCCATCCTCACCGGCGTGTTCAGTGCGCAGTCGCTGGGCGGCACCAAGGTTGATCTGGATATCGCCCACCAGGTGTGGGTGCAGGTAGTCAGCGTTGGCTTCACCGTGTTGTGGTCGGCCGTGGTCACCGCTGTGATCCTGCTGGTGGTCCGTGCCCTGGTCGGCCTGCGCGTCAGCGAAGAAGCCGAGCGCACCGGCCTGGACGTCACCACCCACGGCGAATCGGCGTACGAGGCTTAAGCTCGCAAAGCCCCTCTCCCGCTTGCGGGAGAGGGGTTGGGGTGAGGGCAGCTTTCAAGCTTTACCTGTAAAGCCCCTGCCGAGCATGGCTCGGCACTACAGGGCACCATCCCGCAAACAATCAGAGCCCCTCTCCCTCCGGGAGAGGGGTTGGGGGAGAGGGTACGGCGAAGCAGCATCACCATACGACCGGAACCAAACCGAAGAAACCCAAGGTGCGTCATCCCTCAGCCAATACCAACGTCTTCACCTTCTCGGCTTTCTCAAAATGATCCAGGCGATGGATCTTGATCCACCACGTAGCCGCTTCCATCAGCAGCTCGGGATCATCATTGCGATTCGCAAAAAACGCATAGAACGACAACCCAACCGTCGGCCCCTTCGCCGCAATCTTTGCATCGCAGACCGCAACAATTTTCTGTTTCAGTGAATCACGCATTGCCGCTCCAGCAGATCGACGAACCACCCATCTGCATAGCCTAGCCACATCGGCCAGCCATCCCCAGCGGAAAGCGTTTTGAACATGCAGCGCATGTTCCGTGCCGGCATCACGTCGGCTCCCCAACTCCCTGAGCAGGCCCTCCAATGCAAGCAAGCCACATCGCCGCCGTCATCGGCCCAGTTGTCGTTCCATGCCCGAGCGCACTTGCAAAGCCACGCCCGGCAACGTGCAATGGTCTGCATGAAGACCAAACTGCTGCTGCCGCTCGCCCTGTTGGCCACGCTGACTGCCTGTACCTCCACACCGGAGCGCAATCCGCTCGCGCAGTGGGTGCCGTCGCCGAATTACAACGACCGCCAGCCGGTGTTGATCGTGCTGCACCACACCGAGCAGGACTCGGTGCAGGAGAGCCTGGACACGCTGCGCAGCGCCAACAGCGGCGGCAAGGTCAGCTCGCATTATCTGGTCGGCAGCGATGGTGAGCTCTACCAGCTTGTGGCCGATGGCGAACGCGCCTGGCATGCCGGTGGTGGCCGCTGGGGCGGCTTCACCGATCTCAACTCGACCTCGATCGGTATCGAGATCGACAACAACGGCGACAGCCCGTTCACCCAGCCGCAGATCGTCAGCCTGCTGCGCCTGCTCGATGACCTCTGCAAGCGCTACAACATCCCGCGCAGCCAGATCATCGGCCACGCCGACCTGGCCCCGACCCGCAAGGCTGATCCCAGCCGCTACTTCCCGTGGCAGCAGTTGGCCGAAGCCGGTTTCGGCCTGTGGCCGGACCCCAAGCACGGCCCGGCACCGGCCGGCTTCGACAGCTGGATGGCGATGCAGGCCTTCGGTTACGCGCTGGATGACCGCGCTGCCGCCGCACGCGCCTTCCACCGCCGCTTCCGTGGCAGCGACAGCTTGCCCGCCGAACTCGACGCCGAGGACGCCCGCATCCTGTATTCCCTGCTGCAGCAGAAGCAGTGATCGGCCTGCTTTGCACTATATTGGTGCAATGACCGACGCCGATTTCTCGCCCATCCCGGAGCTGCTGGCCACGCCGCTGGTCTGGAGTGGCGTGGACGGGCGTATCCAAGGCGCAAACCCTGCCTTCTGCCGCTGGCTGGGGGTGAGCGTGCGGCGCCTGCTTGGCCAGCCGCTGGTGTCGCTGGAAGCGCAGGGCGAGGTGCTGGCGCAGCGCCTGGCCAATCCGGCCACCGACCTGACCCGTCTGCCACGCCTGACCTTGGCCTTGCCGGGCGAAGCCCCGCGCTTTGCCGACGTTTGGTTGAGCGCGGTGGAGCAGGGCGGCTGGCTGCTGGAAGCGCACCCGGTGGACGAGTTCCAGGGCGCCGACCCGGCGCAGGTACTGCCAGGTGCATTCAGTGCGGCCTTGAAGGGTCTGGCCCACGAGCTGCGCAATCCGCTGGCTGGCCTGAAAGGCGCCGCCCAGCTGCTGGCACGGCGTGCGACTGGCCGTGATGCCGACGAGCGCGAACTGATCGAACTGATCGGTGCCGAGATCGAGCGCCTCAATACCTTGCTGGAGCAACTGCTGTCGCCTGCACCGCAGCGTCCGCATGCGCCGATGAACATCCACGCCGCGCTGGAACGCGTGCTGCGCCTGGTCGAGAACGAAGCCGGCTGGTCGGTACGGCTGCTGCGGGATTACGATCCCAGCATTCCCGAGTTCCCCGGAGATGGCGACCGCCTCACCCAGGCCTTGTTGAATCTGGTCCGCAATGCGATCCAGGCCGGCGCCACCAGCGTCACTTTGCGCACCCGCGTCGAGCACGGCCTGCGCATTGCCGAGCAGCCCTATGCGTTGGCCCTGCGGCTGGAAGTAGCCGACGACGGCCGCGGCGTGCCCGAAGAACTGGCCGAGCACCTGTTCCTGCCGCTGGTCAGCGGCCGCGCCGAAGGTACCGGTCTCGGACTGGCGCTGGCCCAGCAAGTCGCACGCGAACACCGCGGCACCTTGAGTTACCGTTCGCGCCCCGGCCACACCGTGTTCACCGTGCTGCTGCCGTTGCCTGCCGCCGAGGAAGCGCCGGAGGTGGGCGATGCATAAGTCGCCACATGCCGCGACCGTCTGGGTAGTCGATGACGATCGCTCGGTGCGTTTTGTCCTGACCACCGCACTGCGCGACGCCGGCTACACGGTGGAAGGTTTCGATAGCGCCGCCGCCGCATTGAGTGCGATGGCGCGGCAGCCGGTGCCGGATCTGCTGTTCACCGATGTGCGCATGCCCGGTGACGATGGATTGGTGTTGCTGGACAAGCTCAAGACCGCGCATCCGCAACTGCCGGTGATCGTGATGTCGGCCTATACCGACGTGGCAAGCACCGCTGGCGCATTCCGTGGCGGTGCGCACGAGTTCCTGTCCAAGCCCTTCGATCTGGACGATGCGGTGGAGCTGGCGCGGCGCGCGCTGCCCGAAGCCGAAGAACTGCCGCAGCCGGTGGCACTGCCGCCTGCGGCAACACAGAAGGAAGAAGGGCCGCCACAGCTGATCGGTGACACACCAGCGATGCGCGCGCTGTTCCGCGCCATCGGCCGTCTCGCGCAGGCACCGCTGTCGGTGCTGATCAATGGCGAGACCGGCACCGGCAAGGAGTTGGTGGCTAATGCATTGCACCGCGAGTCACCGCGCGCCAAAGGCCCATTCGTCGCACTCAATACCGCCGCGATCCCGGCCGAGCTGCTGGAAAGCGAACTGTTCGGCCACGAGGCCGGCGCCTTTACCGGCGCGACCAAGCGCCACATCGGCCGCTTCGAGCAGGCCGACGGCGGCACTTTGTTCCTCGATGAAATCGGCGACATGCCGCTGGCGTTGCAGACGCGATTGTTGCGTGTGCTGGCCGAAGGTGAGTTCTTCCGCGTTGGCGGCCGCGAGCTGATCCGCGTCGATGTGCGGGTGGTCGCAGCCACCCATCAGGATCTGGAAACGCTGGTCGAACACGGCCGCTTCCGTGCTGATCTGCTGCACCGGCTGGACATGGTGCGCTTGTTGCTGCCGCCGCTGCGCGAGCGTCTGGGCGATGTGCCGCAACTGGCCGAAAACTTCCTGCTCAACGCCGCGCGCCGGCTTGACATGCCGCCCAAGCGCCTGTCCGTTGCGGCGGTAAAGGCACTGCGCGAACACAACTGGCCGGGCAACGTCCGCGAGCTGGAGAATGTCTGCTGGCGTCTGGCCGCGCTGGCAGTTGCCGACACCGTATCGGCCGACGACGTGCAGGCCGCATTGAACCGTGGCGGCCGTGCCGCAGCCGGCACCACCGCCGTCACACCGGAACATTGGGACCGCGCCTTGGCTGCCTGGGCCCGGCAGCGCCTGGCCGAAGGTGCCAGCGGCCTGCATGCCGAGGCACGTGAGCGCTTGGACAACGTGCTGCTGGAAGTGGCACTGGATTTCACCGACGGCCACCGCGCCGATGCCGCAACCCGGCTCGGACTTGGCCGTAACACCGTTACCCGCAAACTTGGGCCCGGACGCCGTCGCGGTAGTTGAGTGCGGCACCGGCCTGTTCGTTCTGTTGCAAGGAGATATCGATGCGCATCCTGCTTCCTCTTACCGCCCTGGCCGCAACCGCGTTGCTCAGTGCCTGCGGCACCAGCCCGGGCACCAAAACCGCACCGCCACCGCCGCCGATGTCCACGGTCAGCACGGCCAAGATGGCTGAAGCGAATCTGGCACCGGCCTCGGCCAGTCTGGTCAGCGGTCGCCTGGCCTTGGTGCCGGAAGCCGGCGGCGTGCATATCACGGGTGTGATTGGTGGCCTGCCGCGTGGCCAGCAGGCCGCCTTCCATGTGCACGAAAAGGGCGACTGCAGCGCGGTGGATGCCAGCAGTGCCGGCGGCCACTTCAACCCCGCCATGCAGCAGCACGGCCGCGCTGCTGCCGGTGCGCACCATGCCGGCGACATGGACAACCTGCAGGCCGATGCCAAAGGTGTGGCGCACGTGGACGTTCATCTTCGCGGCGTTACCCTCGGCGGAGGTGCTGCAAACGACGTCGCTGGGCGCGCACTGGTGGTACATGCGTCGGCCGACGATTACCGCAGCCAACCGGCCGGCAATGCCGGTGCGCGCGTCGCCTGCGCGGTGATCCGCGTAGTGCGCTGAATGTTCCCCTGGGCATGCAGATACTGATTCGATCCAGACCAGCAAGGGAGTTACCCAGATGCGACTGATCCATACCAGCTTGTTCCTCGCCAGCGCCCTGGCCCTGACCGCCTGCAACAAGGGCGCAGAGCCCGATGCCGCACCGGCCGATACCGTCGCACCGCCGGCGGCAACCACGCCGGCTGCCGACCCGGCGGCACCGCCGGAAATGGCCAAACCGATCGCCACCGCACAGCTGCAGCCGACCAAGGACAGCACGGTCGCGGGCACCATCAACTTCAGCCTGGTCGATGGCCAGCTGCGCGCCAGCGGGGACATCACCGGCTTGAAGCCCGACAGCGAGCACGGCTTCCACATTCACGAAAAGGGTGATTGCAGCGCACCGGACGGCACCAGCGCCGGTGGCCACTTCAACCCGGGCCATAGCGAGCACGGCAGCATCAGCGCCGCGATGCATCACGGTGGTGACATGCCCAACATCAAGGCCGATGCGCAGGGCAATGCGCACATCGATGGCCCGGTGGCGAGCAACGTCAATGTCGGTGTCGGCGACGGCTTCGACATCGTCGGCCGCGGCCTGATCGTCCACGCCGACCCGGACGACTACAAGACCCAGCCGACCGGCAATGCAGGTGCACGTCTGGCTTGCGCGGTGATCGCCAAGGTGCAGTGATGAACTCCCTCCCTTTCGCGCAGCGAAGGGGAGGGTTGGGGAGGGGTGCTTTGGCTTTGGTCTTTGCACCTGCTATCCACTCAGAGTCATCAAAGTGACCAGCCGCTGAGCTTTCCGGTCGGAAGACCGAGGCAAGACAAAAGGCAACAGCAACAGCAACAGCACCCCTCCCCAACCCTCCCCTTGCCTTCGGCAAAGGGAGGGGGCAGTTCGCGGCGAGCATCAACTTGCTGCATGCATCGCTCCCTCCCTTGCGCGAAGCGCAGGGGAGGGTTGGGGAGGGGGGCTCTTGCTTTGGCTTCATCCGGCGCCAAAATAAAAAAGGCCGCTTACGCGGCCTTTTCTGCATTCACCTGCGCATACTCAATGCGCCAGCAGCGCCTTCGCATCCTGCCCGGCATTCACGTGCACATACAGCACGTCGATGCCATGCGCTTCCAATACCGCTGCCATCTGCCGCTGGCGCATCATGTACTGCTCGTACACGCGCTGCAGGCGATCACAGTCGTTCTTGTCCTGCGCGTAATGCGCACACCAGCCGGCCGGATCAAACAAGGCCATCCGCACCTCGCCGCCGACGTAACGCAGCAGCGGTTCGGGTGCGGCATCCAGCCATTGTTCTTCGTTGGGCGCGAACATCGCCGTTTCCAGTATTGGCCACAAATCGGCCAGGCCCTGGTTGTCGTACTGCATGGCCATCATCGCGGCCAGATCGTTGACGGTGAAATAGCGTGCGTGTTCGATCTGCGCGGCGAAGCTGTTCTGTGCCAGCAGCGCGGTGTCCGGCTGTGCCATGCCATTGGCCAGCAGCACTTCTTCCAGCGCATCTCGCACTTCATGACGCAGCGCCGCTTCACCGCCAGCAAGCACGAAAGGCAGCAGTCGCAGCGCACCGCCGATCAGCGCAGGGTCGGCCTGCAGTGGCAGTGGGATATCGCCATTGGCATCGGCACCAAACGCCAACAAGCGCGCGCCGTGGTTGCGGCCTGGGGCACGCATCTGCAGCTCTTCCAGGCGCCGATGAATGGGCAGGCCGGGACGCAGCACTTCGGCCGGGTCGAAATGCGCGGCGGCGAAAACCAGGTCCAGTTCGCTGACCTGCGGTACCAGCTTGGTCAGGTCACGGCCGATCAGCGCTGCCAGTTCACCAGCCTGCTCGGAGCCCAAGGCTGCCTTGCCGGGCTGCTCGCCGCCAGCCAGTTCCAGTGCCACTACGCCAAGGGCGTTCACGTCGGGGTTTGAATTGCTCATGATTCGCGGTTGGCCCATCACGGCCTCGAAGCTACACTCAACACCATTATGCCTGCTATCGCGTGCAGGCCACTTTGAACACTCATTCCCATGTCAGGTACCCGCATGCCCAGCGCTCGACCCGTCGCCATCCTCGGTGGTGTCCGCATTCCGTTCTGCCGTCAGAACACCGCTTATTCGGACGTTGGCAATCTTGGCATGTCGGTCCGTACGCTTGGGGCACTTGTTGAACGGTTCGGCCTGCACGGCCAGCAGTTGGGCGAAGTAGCGATGGGCGCGGTGATCAAGCATCCCAGCGACTGGAACCTCGGCCGCGAGGCCGCACTGTCGTCCGGCCTGTCGCCGCTGACCCCGGGCATCACCCTGCAACGTGCCTGTGGTACCTCGCTGGACAGCATCATCACCGTCGCCAACAAGATCGCCTTGGGGCAGATCGAGTCCGGCATCGGCGGCGGCTCGGATACCACCTCCGACGTGCCGATCGTCTACGGCAAGAAGCTGCGTGCGCGCCTGTTGGCCGCAAACCGTGCCAAGAGCACCGGCGACAAGATCCGTACCCTGCTCAAGGGCTTCAAGTTCTCCGAGCTCAAGCCTGAGTTCCCCGGCGTGGCCGAGCCGCGCACCGGCAAGAGCATGGGCGACCACTGCGAGGACATGGCCAAGGAATGGAACATCTCGCGTGAAGCACAGGACGAATGGGCGGTGTCTTCGCACAAGAAGCTGGCTGCCGCTTACGAGCGTGGTTTCTTCAGCGACCTGATCGCACCGTTCCGCGGCGTCGAGCGCGACAACGTACTGCGCCCGGATACCTCGCTGGAAAAGCTGGCCACCTTGAAGCCGGCCTTCGACAAGGCCTCTGGCCGCGGCACCCTGACCGCCGCCAACTCCACCCCGCTGACCGATGGCGCCGCTGCGGTGCTGTTGGCGAGCGAGGAATGGGCACGCGCGCACGGCCATGAGCCGCTGGCCTATCTGCGTGACTCGCAGGTTTCGGCGGTGGACTTCGTGCATGGCGAAGGCCTGCTGATGGCACCGACCACTGCCGTGCCGGAAATGCTCAAGCGCAATGGCCTGACCCTGCAGGATTTCGATATCTATGAGATCCACGAAGCTTTCGCCGCGCAGGTGTTGTGCACGCTGAGTGCCTGGGAAAGCGAGGACTACTGCCGCAACCGCCTGGGCCTGGATGCGGCGCTGGGCCGCATCGACCCGGCCAAGATCAACCCGCTGGGTTCGTCGCTGGCCACCGGCCACCCGTTCGCCGCCACCGGCGCTCGCATCATCGGCACCGTGGCCAAGGAACTGGCCGCACGCGGCGGCGGCCGCGCGCTGGTGTCGATCTGCACCGCCGGCGGCATGGGCGTGGTCGCTATCGTCGAGCGTTGATGTAGTTCTGTAGTGCCGAGCCATGCTCGGCAGAGGCGTTCCCGGTAGTGCCTCCTGCCGACCATGGGTCGGCACTACAGCAGCGGCGTTCCCGGTAATGCCGCTTGCCGACCATGGGTCGGCACTACAATGGCTGCCATACCAAAGGATGGGGCAGGGCATGAAGCGTATTGCGATTGGTTTGGCTGTGCTGTTGGCAGGATGGGCAGCACCGGCTGCTGCCATGACCTTCATGAAAGTGGAGCATGTCTGCCCGGTTGGCGGTGAGCGCTTCAGTGCGCAGGAAATGGGCTCTGGCACGGCGTTTGGTCACTTCCTCGATGGACGCCTGCATGGCGCCATCCAATCGCCGTGGCCGCTGGTGTCCTGCCCGGGCAATGGCTTTGTCATCTACAAGGATGACTACAGCGCCGACGAGATCAAGCGCCTGACGGCCGTGGTCGAAAGCGATGACTACCAGCGCATGCGCGGTACTGAAACCAGTTACTGGTTGCTGGCGCGCCTGTTCGAAGCAGTGGATGCACCGCTGAAGGATCGTGCCGGGGTGTTGCAGAGTGCAACCTGGCAGGCTTCGCCCGAGCAATATCCACGTTACGTGCAGGCCGCTTCGGCGGCGAATGCGCAGCAATGTCCGGATGCGCGCGCCGCCGCCGATCAGGACGAGCCCTGGTTGTACTGCCAGATGTTGCTGGGCGAATGGGAGCGCAGGTTGTCGCGCTTCGATGCCGCGCGCGCGCGTTTCGAGCGCCTGCAGCCAGTTCCGGGGCGTCTGGTGCTTGGGCAGGATCGCGAACGCGCGCGTCGCCAATACGTTGCCGAAATTGCACAGCAGCTGCAGCTGATCGCCGACAACAGCGCGATGAACACCATGGCGGTGGATGCGAACGCACCGCCGGCCAAAGAGGCGGCAGAGGGGGCAACTGCGCGCATTGCCGGCACCCCGGGTATGTCGCCAGAGGCAGCGCAGGCGGCAGCAGATACCGCTGCGACGGCGGCCGATGCGTCAGTCGAAGCGGCAGCATCTGCGGCAGATGCTGCTGCAGATGCCGCCTATACGAGTGGAACGACCATGGACGCCGCCGCTGCAGCAGCAGCCGCTGCGGAAGCAGATGCAGCCGCTGCAGCTGGCGCCGAGTCGACATCGACCAAGCGCTGAGTGGCGTTGTTCTGCAGGCTGCTCAGCGGCGGGCCTTCCCCGTCGCGTGGAAAGTGCCAGCGACCGCATGCGATGCCAACGACGTAGGTACGGATCGCCCGGGAGGTGGCCCGTTCGAATCTCACAGGGGACGTAACGAATGGATGAGTTCAACCCGTATGCCGCGCCGGAGGCCTTGCCGCCGCCGCTTGCCAACACCAGCCCGGATAACAGCACCTGCTGGCGTGATGGTGATCAGCTGCTGGCCTTGCCGCATAGCGATCTGCCGCGCTACTGCGTCAAATGTGGAAAGCCGGCGCTGGAATACCGCCAGCGCAAGTTCTACTGGCATTCACCGTGGATGTATCTGCTGATCCTGCTGCACTTCCTGGTCTATCTGATTGCCGCACTGGCGGTGCGCAAGACAGCGGTGCATCAGGTTGGCCTGTGCTCGGCGCACCGCAAGCGGCGGCTGAACTTCATCCTGATGGCGTGGGCGTCGCTGGTGCCGCTGTTTGGTTGTTTCCTGTTCGACAGCGGCGCGGTGATCGGCCTGGGGATACTGGCGTTTCTGGTGATGCTGCTGTGGGGCCTGATCGGCATGCAGATACTCAAGCCCAAGAAGATCGATGTGAGCTTGGCGGTATATCGCGGAGTATCGCCGGCGTTTCTGGCGCGCCTACCGCGTTATCCGTATCGCCGCGACTAGGTCGGCCGCGAGCTACGCAACAGCCCGGGCAAGCGCAATGCGCCCGGGCGACGTAGCGCCAGCTCAGTCCTCGTTGGCCGCCTGCGCGTGATCCAGCAGGAACTGGCTGATGGCTTGGCGCAGCGGCAGGTCATTCGTACGCTGTGCCAATGCATCTGCGCGCAGCGCGTGTTCGTGGGCCGCGGCAACATCTCCCAGGTTGGAATGACGTTCGGCCAGCGCCAGGCAGATCGAGGCTTCGTAGTTGATCGCCTGTGCTGCGCTGGCTAGCATCAAGGCGTGGTTGTAGTGCTTGATGGCGAGATGATCATCGCCGGTGAAGTCGGCCAGCGTTTCCCACAGGAATGGATGGTCGCGGCCAGCTGCAGCGATTGAATCGCAGTAAGCGTGCAGCTGTGCATACAGCGAAGCACTGGCGTCTTCCTCGCCATCTTCGCTGGCATTGAGGATGGCGTCGGTCAGCTCGACCACACGCGCATGGATATCCGGGGGTATGTTCATTACGGCTCGTTGCGGAAAGCGTTGAGGGTGCGCCTGCAGATACTCAGCCCGGCAACCGTGGGAAGCCATGCGCATCGCGCTCTTCAGCCACGGCCTGATCCTGGATCTGTTGATGCAAGGTGCGGCGTTGGATCGGCTGCGGCGTTTCGCCACGGCGCTGGCGCACGGCATTGAGCAGGCATTGGCTGGCCAGTGCTTGCTCATCCTGTGCGGCAAACACCTCGCCCAGGGCTTCCCAGGCGTCGGCACCTGCATCCTGGGCGATGGCCCGGTGCAGGAACTCCTCGGCTTGCGCCCATTGGCCCTGGCCAGCGGCCAGGCGCGCCAAGCCCAGCAGCAGGGCAGGACTGTTGGGATGCGACTGCAGCCAGCGTTGTGCGCTGGCGCGGCGGGAATCGAATTTCTCCACTGGCAGCTGCGTGTACAGGCTGACCAGCGCTTCCTCCCAGTGGCTGTCGAGGGTCTGCTCGATGCTGCGCAGGGCGACGTCGGTCCAGTTCAGTGCTACCGCGCGCTGTGCGTAGCGCGCCACCGCCTGCGGGCTGACGCGGAGCGACTTGGGTAGCACCTCCCAGCGAGCAGCCAGCGTATTGACGTCGCTGGCTTCGTCCAACATCTGCAGCGCAAGCGTGGTTTCCAGGCCGGCAACGGCGCTCGGCGGCAGTACTTGTTGCTGGCGTAGCGCGCCGAGCTGGCCGTAAGCCTCTTCAGCACGACCGGCGCGCTGCAAGGCCTCGGTGCGCAGCCACAGGCCGCGTGGCGGCAGCGGTTGCAGGGCCGGCAGGTCCAGCGCGTTGATCGCTTCCAGCGGCTTGTCCAGCTGCAGCCAGCGCTCGGCGCTGTGCAGGGCGTGCAGGTGCGGATCGGCCTCCGCCAACTGCTGCAGGTGTTGGCCGGCGCTGCTGTTGTCCTCGCGTGCTTCGGCCGCGCGCATCGCGGCGACCAGGGCGATCGGGCGTACGGCTTTCTCCGTTGCGGCGCTCTGCAGCAGTTTCTCGGCGCGCTGCCATTGGCCGTTATCCAGTGCCTGCAGGCCATCGATCAGGCGCGCGCGGCCCTGCTTGCGGCGATGCCGTGCCCAGGCCCGGAACGGGGTACTGATCAGCGACCACAGCAGCCACAACAGCAAGGCGGCGATCAGCACTGCCAACGCAGCCTGCGGCAAGGTGGCGATGTAGTCGTGGTTGCCGGCACGGACGATCACTTCGCCCAAGGCGCGTACCGAGTCCTGGCCCAGCCATTGCGCACCAAAGATGCCGGCCGCGGCGACCAGCAACACCAGCAACAGGGAGCGGAAAGCCTTCATGGTGCGTCCTTGGCGGCGCGCGTGCTGCGCAGTTGCTGCAGGGTGCTGCCAAGCTCGGGCAGGTTGGGGCGTAGTTCCACGCTACGCATCTCGCGCAGTTCACGACGGGCCTGCTGACGCTGCGGCGTATCCGGCCACAGCCGCTGCAGCCAGCCATCTACACGGTCCAATGCCTGTTGCCAGGCCTTGTCATCGCCACGTTCGAGGGCGGCGCGGGCCAGGCTCAGCTCGATCTGCAACGAGTCATTGGCGGCGATCCGCTCAGAGCGGGCAACCAGTACCTTGCCGTCGGCCGGCCGGATCTGCACCAGCGGCGACAACATCTGCTGCCACCATGGCTGCTGGGTGTCGGCTGGCAATTGCAGGTGTTCGGGCAGGCGTTCCAGTTCAGCGGACCACTGCTCAAGCTGGGCAGCAGTGCGGGCGCGCACACCCGGGCCCAGCGCATCCAACGCATTGCGTTCCTGGATCAGGGCCTGGCGCAGGTTGAGGTAGTCGGGGCTGTCGATGCCTTCCAGCGCGCTGGCGGCCAGTGCATACAGGCGACGCGCTCCGTCCAGGTCACCGGCAAAGGTGAGTCGCTGCTGGGCCTGGTTGAGCAGCAGTTCGGCCTCTTCGCGGCGTACGGCCTGCGCGCCTTGGCGCGAACTGTCGGCCAATTGAGCGAGGTTTTCTTCCAGCAGCGCATTGCGCTGGCTCAGCCCCAGCACTTCGTCGCGCAGCACGCGGTTGGTGGCGGCGGCGTCCTGGATGCTGCGGGCATTGGCGCGCTGGTCGCGGCGCAGGGCTTCCAGCCCCTGCTGCATGGCGGTCAATTGCTGGGCTGCGCTGTCACGGGCCAGATCGGCCTGCTGCTGGCGGGTCTGCCAGCTGTGCCAGCCAAACCAGCCGGCAGCGCCCAAAGCGGCGATGGCGATCAGTGGCAGGAGCCAGCGCAGGGGCCGGCGCGGTTGAGCAGGTGCGACGTCTTCGTTCATCGGGGGGCAACATCCTTGGCGGGCATGGCCACGACACAAGGGTGACCACGCTGTTGGTGCAGGCAAAGCATCGCCCGCGCGCCGCATGCCTGCAAGTCGCCTTTGGTTGTGGACTCAGCCTGCGGCCGGGAAAAGCGCGGTGTGGGCAGCGCTGGCCAGCTGCCCCGGCAGGGGGCCGGCGGCGACGCTGATGTTGCGGAAGCCAAGTTCGGTGGCAAGTTCCGCTAGCCGCGCGCTGGCGGCGACCGCTGCGGCCTGCTGCCAGCGCTGCAACAGGTCTGACGGCAGATACGGCAGCACCGTCTGCAACGCTTCGCCGCTGCTTATCGCCACCACATAAGGTGTGGGCAGCGCCTGCAAGCGGGCAATGGTGGCCTTGCTGACCGGCAACGGCACGCGTTCGTAGACATCGATGCGTTGCAGGTTGGCGCCACGTTCGCGCACCTGTGCAGCAATCACCCCGCGGCCGCCGGGCGCGGTGACCAAGGCTACACGCAGGCCGTGCAGGTGCTGCATGGCGGGCAAGGCCAGCAAGCCCTCGCTGTCCATTCGGGTTGGTGCCTGCACGTTGGTCGCGCCACGGCGGCGCAAGGCGCGCGCGGTGCCTTCGCCAACGGCGATCAGGCTGCCTGGGCGAAGCTCGGCCAATGGCAGCAAGCGCGCGGCAGCTTCGGCGGCGGCAGGGCTGGTGAATACCAGCCGGTCGTATTCGCGGGCTGCGTTCAGCTGCTCACGCGTGGCCTCGTCGGTGCGCATCTGCAGCCGCCAGGGTGACAACGCCAGCGTACGTGCACCCAAACGCGCAGCTGCGCTGCGCAAGGTGTCGTGTTGCCCTTGCGGGCGCATCGAGATGAGATGCCAGACCGTGTCGGCTGGCACATAGGCGGGGCGGTTCATTCCATGCATTATGCGGGCGCTTTCCGTTTTGCGTGCGCGTCCATGTCCGAACATTTTGATGACCCCGTGCTGCTGGAAAACCTTCAGCGCACTCTCACGGCAATGCCGCCGGTTGCGGCGATGGGCATCCACATTGCTGGCTATGACAATGGCGTGCTGCGCATGCAGGCGCCGTTGGACGTCAACATCAACGACAAGGGCAATGCCTTCGGCGGCAGTCTGGCGTCGGTGATGACCCTGTCGGGCTGGGCGCTGGTCAGCATGCGTCTGGGTTTGGCCGGCAAGCAGGCCGAGGTCTATGTGGCCGACAGCAACATCCGCTACCGCGCACCGGTCTATGGTGACCTGCTGGCGACCGCTCGGCTGGCACCGGACCAGGACTGGGATGAATTCCTGACGACGTTCAGCAAGCGTGGCCGTGCGCGGGTGACGGTACGGGCGGCGATTGAAGGCGGTGCGGCCGAATTCGAGGGGCGCTTCGTTGCCCTCGGCAAGGGCTAATATCGGCCATCACCGAGGGGGCTGCATGTACCGAAACCTGTTCAAGTCTGTTGTCATCGCCTTGTCGCTGGTGGCGGGTTCAGCCCAGGCGGAGGGGCCGAGCCGGGCGCAGCGCAGCAAGCTGGTACCGACCCAGAGTGCCTATGTGGCGGCGGTGCGCTGGGGCGATTTCGACAAGGCCGAAGGCTTCATCGACCCGCAGTACCTGCTGCAACACCCAATCACCGACCTGCAGCGCGAGCGCTACCGGCAGCTGCAGATATCCAGCTACCGCGAGCGTTCGGCCGGTATCGGCGCCGATGGCAGCATTGAGCGGCGCATCGAAATGGGCGTGATCAACCGCAATACCCAGGCCGAGCGGCTGGTCATGGTGAACGAGCGCTGGCGCTGGGATCCGCAGGCCAAACGCTGGTGGCAGGCGGCTGGTTTACCGGACCTGTGGCAGGGCCAATGAGGCATTGGCTGCATTTTCACCGGCTGTGCGACAATCCCTGCCCGCTTATCGACCCGTGACCTGAGTGAATTACGAAGAGTTGCTGGCCTTCGCCGGCCGAAATCCGATGTTGTCGCTGGCCCTGGTTGGCCTGACGGTGGCCATCATTGCCACCGAGGTCGCACGCCTGTTCCGCGGCTACAAGTCGCTCAAGCCGTCCGAATTGACCCATATGATCAATGCCGGCGGTGCGACCGTGATCGATCTGTCGGCTGCTGCCGACTTCGAGAAGGGCCATATTGCCGGCAGCCGCAATGTGCAGCCGGCGCAGTTGACCCCCGCGCACAAGCTGCTGGCCAACGCCAAGCAGAGCCCGGTGGTACTGCTGTGCCGTACTGGCAATGCCTCGGCAAGTGCGGCAAAAACGCTGAAAAAGGCCGGTTACGAGCAGGTTTATGTGCTCGACGGTGGTTTACCGGCATGGCAGGCAGCAGATCTGCTGCTGGTCAAAGGCCGCAACTGAGTCAGCAAATTTTCAGTAAGGGCTTGTGTAGGAGGGCAATCGCCCCCATCGCTGGTCTTGTACTAATCCCATTCAATGAACAATCTGTTCTGGAGTCTTGAGCAATGTCCGAAGAGAACACCAACGGCGTAGTCCCGGCCGACGAATCCGCCAACGGCCCGGCTTTCACCATCGAGAAGATCTACGTCAAGGACGTTTCGTTCGAGTCGCCGAACTCCCCGGTCATCTTCAACGAGAACGTGCAGCCGGATCTGCAGCTGAACCTGAACCAGAAGGTGCAGCGCCTGTCCGACACCGCTTTCGAAGTGGTGCTGGGCGTGACCCTGACCTGCAAGGCCGGCGACAAGACCGCCTATGTGGCCGAAGTTGAACAGGCTGGCGTGTTCGGCCTGATCGGCCTGGAGCCGCAGGCAATCGACGTGCTGCTGGGCACCCAGTGCCCGAACATCCTGTTCCCGTACGTGCGTTCGATGGTCTCGGACCTGATCCAGGCTGGCGGCTTCCCGCCGTTCTACCTGCAGCCGATCAACTTTGAAGGCCTGTACGCCGAAACCCTGCGTCAGCGTCAGCAGCAGGGCGAGCCGTCGCTGGCCGACTCCGAGCCGGCTGGCAACGCCTGATCGGCGTCTGCGTTTCTGTATGAGTACGAACGACGCAGAAAAGATCGCCGTTGTCGGCGCGGGCTCCTGGGGCACCGCGCTGGCCACACTGTTGGCCCGGCACGGTCATACGACCGTGCTGTGGGGACGTGATGCAGCGGTAATCGAGGCGATTGATCAGCGTCATGAGAATCCCCGGTATCTGCCGGGGATTCCCTTGCCAGAATCTTTGCGCGCCAGCATCGACCTGGCTGCCACCGTTGCCGGGGCAGACTGGATCCTGGTGGTGGTGCCTTCGCATGCCTTTGCCGAAACCGTGCGCGCGCTGGCGCCGCTGCGGCCGGCCGGGGCGGGCGTAGCCTGGGCGACCAAGGGCTTCGAGCCCGGCTCAGGCCGTTTCCTGCATGAAGTAGCGCGTGAAGTTCTGGGCCCGGATGTGCCGTTGGCCGTGGTCACCGGCCCGTCCTTCGCCAAGGAAGTCACCTTGGGCCTGCCCACCGCCATCACCGTCCACGGTGATGACGATGCGTTCTCCCAGCAGGTGGCCGACGCCATGCACGGCCCGGCATTCCGCGCCTATACCGGCGACGACATGGTCGGTGCCGAGCTGGGCGGGGCGATGAAGAACGTGCTGGCAGTGGCAACCGGCGTGGCCGATGGCATGCAGCTGGGCCTCAACGCCCGTGCCGGCCTGATCACCCGCGGCCTCAATGAAATGCTGCGACTGGCGGCTGCCATCGGTGGCAAGCCGGAAACCCTGATGGGCCTGGCCGGCCTCGGCGATCTGGTGCTGACCAGTACCGGCGACCTGTCGCGTAACCGTCGCCTGGGTCTGGCGCTTGGCCGCGGCCAGAGCTTGCAGGATGCAGTGAAGGAAATCGGCCAGGTGGTGGAATCGGTGCAGACCGCCGATGAAGTCATGCGTCAGGCCGACCGTCACGGCATTGATCTGCCGATCTCCAAGGCAGTGCAGTCAGTGCTGCACGGCGAACTCAGCCCATCCGAAGGCCTGCAGCAGCTGCTGGCCCGTGAGCAGAAGCCGGAATACCCGGACACGCTGTTCAAGTAAGGAAGAGCGAGGATCAAAGAAAAGCCCGGCAATGCCGGGCTTTTTCTTTGCGCCTCCTGTAGTGCCGAGCGCCCAAAAAAGAAGCCCGGTCGGGGGAGGACCGGGCTTCCAGCGGCGCGTGGGAGAGAGGTCACGCGCCATACAACACCGCTATTTGTTACTTGTTGCTTTGTCGCTTACCAGGTGAAGCGCGGGCCGACGAACCATTCCTTGTCGCCAGCCTTGGCCAGCTTCACTTCGCCGATCAGGCCCCAGTTCGGGTTGAACTTGGCGGTGGCGCCAACGCGGCCGTAGAACTCGCCGTCCGGATCGTAGCCACGCTTCTTGCTGTAGTTCTCGTAACCGGCCAGGGCATAGCCTTCGATGTTCTGGGTGAAGGCAGTGCGCACGCCGACTTCAGCGCTGTAGCCGCTGAACTTCGGGCCGTACTCGAGATCCAGCTTCTGGTAGGCCGCACGAGCCAGCAGGTCGGTGTTCGGGGCCACGGTGTAGTTGTAGCCAACACCCAGGCGCCACTGGTCCACGTCAACCTTGCTCTTGTCGGTTTCCTGCGCGTTGTACTCACCGAACACATGGAAGTTCGGATGTACCGCGACCGAGCCCTTCACCGCAAAACCGTCGGCGTCGCCGCCCTTGGTATCGGTGTTCACATAGCCGCCTTCCACATAGTTGTAGGACAGGCCATCGGCAGCCGAAGCGGCGAACGGCAGGGCGGCCAGCAGGCCCAAAGCGATCAAAGAAGTCTTCATTTCGGCATTACCTCGTTATTGGTCTTGATCGTTACGGCCGGAATCTGTGGCCGTTCGATAGTTGTGAATTATCCGTTAGCCGGCGGAATCCACCCTGAATACCAAACTGACCGGTACATAAATTAAGGTGAAGAACGGGGAACTTCTCCCGCACATAGGAAGCAGGCACGACCGGGCTTGCTGTAAGCCGACAATGTGGCGCCGCCCATCCGTTGCGGCACTTTGGTTGACGGACAGCTCAATCAGCTAGTGCACCGGCGAGGAGGAAGCTGTGGTGGTATCGCAGCGGAGTGCAGCCCTCGACGCGGCGAACTTCCTGAAACAGGCGGAGACGTTCGGGGGAGAGGGCGCTTCATGCAACTGGCCGCTGCACTAACGGGTGGGAGCTTGGCCGTAGCCAGCGTCTTGGGTCCCAGTGCCAACGGGCACTGGGACTTTGCTCGGCGCCGGCATTAATCGGTTGTGGCAGCGTGTTGGGTCAGATCAATGAGATCTCTTTGTCCGCGCTTGGCCTGCTCATGCATGGCATGCAGCAACTGCTCGAGCTGTGCGGCGAATCTGTCGGATTGGTAGAGGACAGAGTTGCTCAGTTGCTCACCAAGCTTGCGGCGGATTGCTTCGCGCTTGGATGGGTTCCTGGCCAGGTCGATGGCGAGCGCCACGTAGTCGGATCGACACGTGGTGGAGAGTTCCTGCATGCCCAGCGTGTGCAGCAGGCTGCCCGCCATGCGGCTGACGAAGGTTTCGCCCATGCAGGTAACCAGGGGAACACCTGCACGCAACACATCGCTTGCCGTTGCGCCCGAGTTGTAGGGATAGGTATCCAGGGCGATGTCGGCAAGGGCAATGCGGGCGCGGTGATCTGCCAGCGATTGGCGGTTGGCGAAAACAATACTTGTGGGCGCCACGCCACGCTTCTCGGCCTCCTTCAACAAGTTGCTCCGAATGACTTCGGAGGAACCAGGAGCGATCCAAAGCACGCCCTGCGGCACGTTGCGGAGGATTTCACACCAGTCATCCCAAAGCTGCGGGGTGAACTTGAAGACCTGGTTGAAGCTGCAGAACACCACGGCATCGGTCGGCAGGTTCTCCATCTCGCGCGCCGGCGGTTCCGCCAGCGGCGTCAAAGGACAGTTTGGCTGGAAGCATTCCGGCATTAGCGCCAAGGCTTCACTGAACTGGTCAGCGTGTGCAGGTGGCGTGGCTACTGCGTCGCTGATGATGTAGTCGGCAAGCCGCGGTTCGCCCAAGGTGCCGATATAGCCTATCCACGAGGCTATGACGGGCGCTGGACGCAGCGCGCAGATTCCAAGACGGGCGTGGGTTGTGTAACCGGTGAGGTCAATCAGGATATCGATCTGGTCATCACGGATCAGCTGCGCTGCCTCCCGGTCGTCCATTCGACTGATCACAGTGAAGTGATCAGCAGCTTCAATCAGTCTGCGTCGCTCCTCATCATCGACTTCCGGGCCATAGGCATATAGATGCGCTTGGAAGCGCTCCCGGTCATGGGCAGCAATGACCTGGGTGATGAGGTGGGCGACTGGATGGTTGCGGAAGTCAGCAGACAGATAGCCGATGCGCAAGCGGCCTTCGTGCGCGTTGGCAATCGACGACACCAGCGGATCCGCCGCCAGCGCAGATGCCCAACGTTTGCGACCAAACTGGCCGGCGAGCCTGCGTTGCATCGCGGCATCGAATTCTGGCCATGCAAGCAGATCGAGTGGCGAGAAGTCGCTGGCGTCACCTTGCGACAGCAATAGCAAGAACTCTTTGATCGATGGCTGCTGGGTATCCCAATCAGCCAGTTTGCGGCGCAGGCTTAGAATACGGCCGATGATCTCGACATTGGCCGGTTGCAGTTCCAGCGCGTTCTGCAGGCAGCCAAGGGCCTCAACTTCTCTTCCGGTCTTTTCGAGAATGCCCGCGAGGTTCAGGCGTGGCTGGATGTAGCTCGGGTTGCAGGCGATAGCCGAACGAAAGCTTGCCTCCGCAGCGGCCTTGTCGCCATCGAGTGTGTCGTGTGCGTGACCGAGATTATTGTACGCATTGGCATACTTGGCATCAGCCTTGATCGCTTGACGGTAGCAGTCCATGGCTTCGGCTTGCCGGTCAGGTTTAAAGCTGTTCTTGAGGATGTTGCCGAGGTTGTTCCAAGCGTTGGCTTGGCTGGGATTCAACGCCAGGGAGCGGCGATAGGCCGCTTCGGCCTCAGGCTCGCGATGCTGGGCAGTAAAGGTCAGTGCAAGATTGGTAAATGCGTCGGCATTGTTTCCTTTCGCCGCTGCCAGCTTGAGATAGCGTTCTGCAGCCGGGAAGTCCTTGTTGAGATAGTAGATAACGCCCGCGCAGACCAATCCTCCTGGATGCTCGGGTGAAAGCTTCAACAACTTGCCGAGGCAAAGCTCCAGCGCTTGCGCCAGCTGCTGTCGCTGGTAATGGGCCAGCACTTTTGCGTAGGTTGCCTCGACAATGCTTGCCGACCGATTGCCGGATCGTTGAGGTATGGTTCTGTGTGAGCGACTCATTTGCCTGTCCGCGTTGATGGGCTCTCGTCCGGACCCCGCAGACAGGATGCGCGCCATACGGATCCCTGAATCTGCGAGCGAGCAGGGACTCAGACAGTTGGCTGCTCAGCCACTGTGACGAGGAAACTCGCGGAATAGTGCTGCAGTTGATGAGGTTTATCTGTAGGACAATGCTTATTCTGAAAGCCGAAACCGGCTTGTTGGTGCCGTGCTTCGGCGATGGTTGTCCCATTGTTGATGCTGCTCCCGCGGAGCGCGTTCCTTCTGCAGGAACGGCATCAGCCACGAGGCACATTGCGCAGCTGCGGTAGCGCAAGCCGCTCTCTCTGCTGGCGTGCGATGCATCGTCACCCGCTTGCTTGCAACCAGCTGGCTTTGGAAGCAAGCCGATCCAACATCAGCCCCACCCGATGAAAAAAATGGTGGCGTGGCTCGCCGCAACCGGCCGATCGATGGCTGGGCCGCAGCGAAGTTTCACTAGAGAAACTAAATGAAAGCGGCTTGCTTTACCTCCGCTGGATATGCAGGAAATCCGGGTGTTTCAGATCAGAACATACGGTGCCGGATTTTGAGTGGTTTCCCATGTATCTATCTCAACTAGGTGCTGATAATCCCGCCGTTGATGCTGCGCTGGCTGCTTGAGCCGCCAACTCGCGTCAAGGCAGTGGAAAGGCTTGTGGCAGTACCGGAGTAACGGAAGGAGGTTCCCGATCCAATCGGGACTCCTTTGGCGTGGAGCGATACCGCTGACACTGGGCGTTCGCTGCGATGTTGTTGGTTGGCATCCATCACCGCGATCGTGATTCTGGCTGGCATGGTGGCTTGGGTTTGATGATGCGCCCAGGCAATTCCATGTGGAACCGGTGAGCGGAAAAGTACGACGAGCTATCCGGCGTTGGCAGTTTGCTGGCGCCATGCATGGTTTCTTGAAGCTGGAAACTTATATCGACAGCGACCTTCATCCGCGGGGTGAGAGGGCGTGCCATATCGCGCCTGTAGGTGCCGGCGCGGGAACGATATCCATTTTAAAAAAGTTGGGCGCGGATTTGCTGATAGGTGGATGCGCAGCCTTTTTAGTTCAATTGAGAGGAAGAATGAGCGCAATGGATAGTGGTTGGATCTCGCAGAAGACGGTGTTCGACAACGAAGATGAGTACCTGCTGGACAGCGTACCGGTGATTGACACGATCATCGATAACGAAGGCAGCAAGACCGGCAATGTTGCCAGCGGCGGCTACACCAATGATGGTCACCCGGAGATCAACGGCAGGGGGCGGCCTGGCGATCTGGTGCACATCTACGACGGCCGTTATCTGTTGGATCATGTTGTGATTGGTGCCGACGGCAACTGGAGTTTCACGCCGAGCATTCCGCTGTCGGATGGCAAGCACAGCATCAGCATCGTCCACGAGGCGCCGAGCGGCGACGTCAGCGAGCAGTCCGCGCCGTACGTGATCATCGTGGACAAGGTCGCGCCCCTGAAGCCGCTGATCGAAGAGATTTTCGATGATATCGGCCCACAGACCGGCCCGGTCGGCAATGGTGGCGCCAGCGACGACACGATGCCCACGCTGTCGGGCAAGGGTGAGGCTGGCACTACCGCCACCATCATCGACAACGGTCAGGTGATCGGCGAAGTGCTGGTTGCCGAAGATGGCACCTGGGTGTTCACTCCGGGTGCCGAGCTTGCCGATGGTCGGCATGAATTCGAAGTAGTGTTGACTGACCGGGCGGGTAACGTTTCCGAGGTTTCGGACAAGCACATCATCTCGGTCCAGGCCAAGGTGCCGACGCAGATCGCCAGCGTCATCTCGATGGGCAAGGACTGGGGTGTCAGCAGTAGCGACTGGCTCACCAACGATGGTGGTGCTGGGCGCCTGATGCAGGGCACGCTCAGTGCACAGCTTGGTGCCGATGAGCGTCTGCTGGTTTCCACCGATGGTGGCCTGAGCTGGAGCCAGGCGATGGTGGATGGTCTGAGCTGGGCAGCGCAGGACGGCAACAGCCACAGCGGTGACTGGTCAATCCAGACCAAGGTAGTGAACGACGCCGGCCGCAGCGGCGCAGTGGAATCGCGCGATGTGTTCCTCGATACGTTGGCGCCAGATGCGCCTACCAAGCTGACGGCTGACGGCTCCTACCTGACCGTCGCGTTCAAGAAGGCAGGTGTGTCCGTCGGCGACATCGTCAGTGTTGTGCTGAACGGCCAGCGCTTTGACTACTCGCTGACTGCCAAGGATGTGGATGCGGGCAGCGTGCGAATCGCTCCTGGCTTCTCGGTTGCCACCGGCGATGTCATGGCGGCGATCATCGACAAAGCGGGCAACAGTTCCAAGTACCGCGACATGGGTGAGCAGAAGTACATCGATTTCACCGGTGCATCCTATGTCGATCTCAATACGGGGCAGAGCACCAGTCACAAGGGGCTGCGCATCACCTCCGAGTACGACTACAACCTGTCCAAGATTTACGGGCTGATGACCGGCCTGACCAACTACGATCCTGCGATCAACACCGGCATGAAGCTCGGTATCACCGGCCGTACCCGCATCGACTTCACCGAAGGCCCAGTGTCCGAGGTCAAGTTCCTGGTGACCAATCTGCAGGCCGGCTATTTCGCACCGACAACGGTGAGGTTCTATTCGGCCAATGGCGCACAGGTTGGTCAGCAATCGCTGTCGGCATACTGGCCGAACACCGTGAATGCATACTTCAAGGCACCGGCGGGCCTGGACTTCTCGTACATGGTGGTGACCACCGGTGCCAGGATTCCGGGTAAGTGCGTCATCGGCGACTGGGACTGGATCGGTCTGGACAACTTCGAGTTCCGCAGCGGCACCAGCGAGCTCAATGTGCTCACTAACCAAACCATCGAGAACAAGGCCGGCACCTATTACGGTGGCAATGAGGACAACGTCTTCTCACTGGCCAATGTGGCCCACCTCAACGCTGCCAGCAGCGGTGGTGTTTCGGGTGGTGGGGGTACCGATACGCTCAAGCTCACCGGCGGCAACCAGGTGCTTGATCTGGCGGTGTTGAAGGACAAGATCGATTCGATCGAGATCTTCGACATCACCGGCAGCGGCAAGAACACACTGAAGATGTCGATCGCCGATGTGCTGGGTACCGGCACGCGCGATCAGTTCCTTGCTGATGGCAACGTGCAGGTAATGGTCAAGGGCAACGCCGGTGACAGCGTGGTGCTGGGCGCAATGCTGGATGGCGTGGTGCAGGGCGAGTGGCAGCTGCAGAGCCAGGTGGTCGTGGCTGGTATCACCTACGATGTCTACAAGCATTCGGTGTTCGCTGCCGAAGTGCTGGTGCAGAAAGACATCGGCGTCCAGTTCGACATGTCCTTCGGCACGATGGAGAAGGACAGTGGTGTCGCCGGAGACTACGTAACCGCTGATGGAAGCTCGGGCCGGTTGGTCCAGGGCGAGCTGAACTCTGCTCTGCCTGCCGGCGCCAAGGTCCAGGTCTCCACCGACGGTGGAAAGCATTGGGGCGATGCGCTGGTCAAGGACGGCAAGTGGTACTTCAATGACATGCAGTCGCATGCACAGAGCTGGACCATCCAGGCCCGCGTTGCCAGCGCCTCCGGGACCATCGGACAGATGATCGAGCGCAACGTCGAACTGAGCAGCAAGCCCGCTGCTCCGTCCATCGTCAGGATCGCCGAGGCCGAAGGTGTGCTGACCGCCGCTGAAGCAAGCAACGGTGTTGACATGATTGTGTCGCTGAACGGGTCGACGGCCAAGGCTGGCGATATCGTGCACGTGCAATGGGGCATTGCCAGCTACGATCATGTGCTGACCGCTGCCCAGGTAGCTGCCGGGCAGGTGACGGTGAAGGTACCGGCGGCAGTGACCAGCAATGCCGTGGCCACCGCGCAGGGCGTTGCCTATGACTTCAACGTTGCCGTCAGCATTGTCGCCAATGGTGTGCAGGGACCGGCATCGGACGCCTACCGTGTCATCGGCGGTGGCTTTGCGGCCAAGGCACTGGCTGACAATTTGAACGTCGCCAGCACGCTGGTGGTGGACAACGCCTATGCAGGCAAAGGCCTGACGGTTAGCGCGGAAAACGGAATCCTGAGCAAGGGGGCCGCTACCACGGCAACGCTGGCTGGTCTCACCCTCACTGGCGGCGACGACGCGGTTGTGCATTTCGCACTGGAGAAGTCGGCAACCAACTTCCAGCTGACCTTGTCTGGGCTGGACAACGCAGCCGGTGGTGCGGTGATCGTCATTTATGACGTGGCAGGCAACGAGATCAAGCGCGACACGATTGTCGGCACGCTGACCTCCAAGCGCTATGTGAAGGCATACGCATTCACCGCACCGGAGGGCGTGGATGTCGGCAGCTTCGACATCATTCCTGCCTCGGGCAAGATCACGGTTGGGGCTTTCAGTCAGACCCAGGCGACCCATGTGCAGGATGCGCGCGATGTAAACACCGTTGATGAGGCTGTGGATACTTATTACGGTGGCATGGGCGACGATGTGATCACCTTGAAGTACGCGGCTGCCACCTATCTTGCATACACGGGCAACAAGGGCATCCATGGCGGTGATGGCATCGACACCTTGAAGATCGCAGGCGCGGGACAGGCCTTGAACCTCAATCTGGCCACATCGGCGGGCAAGCTTTCCGGTGTCGAGATCATTGACCTGACCGGCACCGGCAACAACACCTTGACCCTGTCATTGAAGGATGTACTTGCCAACGGCCAGGTTGACCTGTTCCATGAAGGTGACAAGCAGACCGTGCAGATGATGGTGAAGGGTAATGCCGGCGACCTCGTAAACCTGGACGATCTGCTGGGTACCGGTGGCCCTGATCTGGGCGACTGGGCTTCGATGGGCAAGCAGTCCATCGAAGGTATCTCCTATGTCGTCTATCAGCACTCCGGTCTGGATGCCGAGCTGCTGGTGCAGGATGCGGTGAGAGTTGGTCTGATCTGATCGGTGTGGACAGCCGGTCCGATGGCCGGCTGTCGCTGGTTGCTGGTGAAGAGAGAACGGCACCTTACGGTGCCGTTTTTTTTGCTCCGTTCCGATGGCTGCAGCGTTGGCGCACAGAAGACGATGGTCGCCGCATGCGCGGTATTACTCAACGATGGGAAGACTGATGAAGCTGGGATGCTCGCTGCTGTTCCAGATACGCTGCGTGGTCTTGCGGTAGTCGCCGGGTTGGGCGAAGAAGATGTTGTCCACGTACTTCTGTGGGTTGCGGTCGTAGAGCGGGAACAGGCTGGACTGCACCTGCACCATCAAGCGGTGCCCGGGTTGCAGGGTCTGGTTCACGTTGGGCAGATCGAAGCTGTAGGTCTGCGGCGCATCTGGCGTGATCGCTTTCGGTTGGCTGAAACTCTCGCGATAGCGGCCGCGGAAGATGGTGACCGCCAATGGCAGCTGGTAGCCGGCCATTTTCGGGTTGTCGGGATATTGATCGGGATAGACGTCGATCAGCTTCACCACCCAGTCGCTGTCGCTGCCGGAAGTGGATGCACTGAGCTGCACCTGCGGAATGCCGGCCAGCTTCATCGGCTTGTCCAACACCGGGCCGGTATAGGTCAGCACGTCGGTGCGGCCATCAACGAAGCGCTGATCGCGCACCAGCCATGTCGTCCAGACATCACGGTCGCCCATGTTGACCGGGCGCGGCACGAAGGGAACAGGCTTGGCAGGATCGGAAACGTATTCCGCGTACTGCGCACCGGTGGTGGTGCTGCTGAAGGCCAGCTGCGCGTCGGCGTTGAGGTAGAGTCTGCGCGTGTTGGCGGTGCAGCCCTGTGTGCAGCTCTGCGGCCACCTGTCATAGGTTTCCCAACGATTGCTACCGGCGTTGTACACCCACACCGGCGGGGTGTTGGCGATTGGCGCGCCGTCCTTGAGGTATTGATCGAAGAACGGCTTGAGCACATCGCGCCGCCACTGCAGGGCGGTGTCACCATTGAAATCCAGTGCGCCGAGCGAGCTGCCGTTGTAATTGGCGCCACTGTGCCGCCACGGCCCGATCACCAGGAAGTTGCGCTTGTTGTCGTGGTCCTTGGGTTCCAGTGCAGCCCAGGCGGTGTGTGCGCCATAGATGTCTTCCTGGTCCCACAGGCCTTGTTCCCACATGGTGGGAACGCTGATCTCCGGCAGCCTGGCCAATAGCTTGTCCAGTGCCTGTTGCTGCCAGAAGGCGTCGTAGGCCGGGTGTTCGCTGACCTTGTGCCAGGCTGGTATCTGTTCCAGCCCCAGTGTCTTGGCGAAGGCGCCCACCGAGCCTGCCTGCAGGAAGCTGCTGTAGTCGTCGCCGGTCGGCATGGCTATTTTTGCGCCGGCACCGCGCGCGGTCATCTGCCCGCTGAAGTAGCCAAGGTTCACCTGCCGGTAGGCACCATGCTGGAACCAGTCATCGCCCATCCAGCCGTCGATCATCGGGCTTTCCGGCGCAGCCACTTTCAGTGCGGGGTGCGGATCAAGCAAGGCCATCACCACGGTGAAGCCTTCGTAGGAAGAACCGAGCATGCCGACCTTGCCGTTGGACTCGGGCAGGTGCTTCACCAGCCAGTCGATGCTGTCCCAGCCATCGGTGCTGTGGTCGATCTTGCCTGGGTTGAGTGGACCGCGTGGTGGCCGTGTCATCACGTAGTCGCCCTCCGAGCCGTACTTGCCACGCACATCCTGGAACACGCGGATATAGCCATCCTCGGCGAACACCGTGTCGCCCTGGGCGAGGGCATCGACCAGGCGCGTTGCACCCGGTGTGCGATCAACCCGGCCGGCCGCGTTGTAGGGCGTACGGGTGAACAGGATCGGTGCGTTGCGCGCTCCCTTGGGAATCATGATGACGGTGTAGAGCTTGACCCCGTCGCGCATCGGGATCATCACCTCGCGCTTGTCGAAGTCGCGGGCTGGCTGCGGGGCTATGAACTTCTTGCCGGTGATGTCCGGCGTCATCGGTGCGACCTGCGCGGTGGCAGGCGCTGCCATGCCCAGGCAGGTGATGGTGGCGATGGCTGCTGCCAGCGTCAGGGTCCGCATTGCGCCTACCTCGAGTGCGTGGGTAAACGCTGACGCTATGCCTGTGTAGTGCGGGTTACGCATGGCAAAGGTAATGGGGGCAATGCGAAAGGCACCCCTCCCCAACCCTCCCCTGCGCTACGCGCAAGGGAGGGGGCAGAAGCGGCGCTGCGTTGATCGGACAGCGCGCGGCAAACAGCTCCCTCCCTTGCGCGTAGCGCAGGGGAGGGTTGGGGAGGGGTGCTTTTGAGCTTTTTGCTTTTGTTCTTGCCAGCAGCCAGAAACAGCTCAGGGCCCATCACGCAGCAAGCAACTCCACATGTTCCCCGGCGGGCCCACGCAGGCTGCGTCGCTCACCAACGTCCTGAACTATCCAACCGGCCTCAGCCAGCACAGCAGCATCCACGGTCGGCAAGCGCAGCCCCAGGCTGTACTGGCCCACATGCCTGGTGTTTGCAGCCACCGGCAGATCGACTTGGTCTATCTCCACCATGCACTGCCCTGGCATCGGCACCACCGCCACCGGGTAGCGTCCGTCCAAGGCCTTGCCATAGGCACGATTTAGGACGGTGATCCTGGTATCGAAGGCCCAGCCCTTTGCGCCCAGCAACGCAGACCACGCACGTTGCGAGGCATCACGATCCGGCGTAGTCATCACCCCGATGAAGGTGTTCGCAACCGCAGCGTCGGTCATCGGCAGATCGAACGGCGGCACCGGCGCCTTGATCTGGGTGAGATAGAGCAGTTCACCGCAGGGGCCCAGTACCTGCGCGGCGCGGATGGCATCGCTCAGCTCCAGGTTGGCGGCCGGACCCAGGACCTTGAATGGTGGCTGCAAGCCCGCGGCCAACGTGTCGATATCGCCAACCAGCACTTCCAGCGACAACCAGCCGTGGCGGAACATGGGTTCGGCAACGACCGCACGCGGGTCTTCTATCACCCGCAGCACCGGCTCGCCCGCGCTGTTGGCCAGCCATGCCAGCGGCGCGCCGATCAGATCTTCCAGATCGAGGGCGGCGGCATCATCGGCTTGGAGTGTGCCGCGTTGCTGTAGCTGCAATGCCAACTGTGCGACATAAGCGTCGCAGACCTGCTGCAGGTCCGGCGCAATCAAGGTTGCATGGATGATGCCCTGCTTTAAATGCGGCGCGTTCATGTGCGCCGCTCCGTGGCCAGCTTGCGCTCCAGCCAGGGCATCAGCCCGCCGCCGGCAACGATCGTCATCAACTCGGTGGGGATCTTCTCGCAGTTGAATTCGCGACCGGTGCTGTGATTGATGATGCGTCCTTCCACTGGGCGTACTTCCAGTTCATCGCCGCGCGATGCTTCAAGCGTCGCACAAACCAGCGCGGGAACGCCGAGATTGAGGGCGTTGCGATAGAAGATACGGGCGAATGACTTGGCGATGATCGCGCCTACACCAAGTTCGGCCAGCGCCTGCACCGCTTGCTCACGCGAGGAACCAATACCGAAGGATTCACCACCGGCCACGATGTCGCCGCGGCGTACTTCGCTGGCGAAATCCGGGTCCACTGCTTCCAGGCAGTGGCTGGCGAGGACGCTCATTGGTTCGCGCATATAGGGGCCAGGCGCCAGCACATCGGTATCGATGCGGTCGCCGAACACGAAGGCGTTGCCACGGACGTTCAAACGGCTTCTCCCAACAACTCGCGCGGATCACAGATTTGGCCTTTCACTGCGGCGGCGGCAACGCTGTACGGCGAGCCCAGATAGACCTGTGCTTCGGCCGAGCCCATGCGGCCCTTGAAGTTGCGTGCGGTGGTGGACATGCAGACTTCACCGCTGCTGAGCATGCCCGCGCCCATGCCGGCGCAGGCGCCGCAGCCGGACGGCAGCAGGATGGCGCCGGCTTCGGTCAGTGTCGCCAAGGTGCCTTCGGCTGCCGCCTGTGCGGTCATCGCCACCGAGGCCGGCGCGATCAGCAGGCGCGTGCCCTTGGCGATCTTGCGGCCTTTCAATACTTCGGCAGCCATGCGCAGATCGGTGAGTTTGGCGCCGGTGCAGGCGCCAATGTATGCCTGGTCAATATGCACTTTGCCGTGTTCGCTGACCGGGCGGCTGTTGGCCGGGCTGTGCGGCGCGGCCACATGCGGCGCGATCTGCGTGGCGTCATAGCGATAGTGGTGCAGGTAGTTGGCACCGGCATCGCTGCGCCATTGTGCAAGATCGCCGTTGAAAGGTTTGCCCGCCTGTTCCAGCGCGGCCAAGGTGGTTGCGTCGGCTTCGACGATGCCAGTCTCAGCGCCGAGTTCGGCGGCCATGTTGCACAGCGTCAGGCGCTCATGCATCGGCATCGCCTGTACCGCGCTGCCACCGTATTCGAATACCTGGCCTTCATTGCCCATGCCATGTTGGCCACACAGCATCAGCATCACGTCCTTGGCACTGACGCCGGGGCCGAGCACGCCGTCCAACTGCACGCGGGTAGTCTGCGGAACCCGCAGCCACACTTCGCCGGTGACCAGTGCGCCGGTGATGTCGGTGGCGCCCATGCCGACCATGAAGGCACCAAACGCGCCGCCGCTGGGCGAGTGCGAATCACCGCCGACGCAGAACATGCCGGGCTGTACGTGGCCATGTTCCTGCAGCACCACATGGCAGATGCCGAGCATGTCGTAATGGGTGACGCCCTGCGCCTGCGCCCACTTGCGGGTGAGGGCGAGGATGTCGGCGCTTTCCATGTCCACCGCCGGTACGAAATGGTCGGAGACCACCACCACTTTGTTCGGGTCCCACACTTTGGCACCGAGCTTCTCCAACCGTGAGGCGACCCGTCGCGGACCGCCGGAGTCGTGCATCATCAGCAGGTCGAGTTTGGCAGTGAGGATTTCACCTGCCTGCACGGCCTCACGCCCGCAGGCACGGGCGAGAATTTTCTCCGCAAGCGTTGCACGCACAGTTGCACTCAAACAAATGTCTCCGGCTTGTTGGCTTCGTAGTCCAGGCGCATCTGGTAGCGCAGCTGGTCGGGGCGATATTGGATGTCCAGCAGATCCAGTAACTGCTGGTCGGGGCCGTAAGAGCGACGGGTCAGGTTCATCACCGCCTGGCCGGGCGACATCTGCAGGTGCATGGCGGTCATCGCACCTGCACGCAGCGCACTGACGGTCTGCTGGACCTGTACGAAGCGGATGCCACAACGGCGGAACAAGGCGATGCGCGAGCCATAGGCCAGTTGTTCGGCGTTGAACTCCGGATGTGTGGTGCGGGTCCAGCTGGCGTAGTAGCCGAAGGCCTGGCCGTGGCGCGAGCGCACCCGTACGCAATGCACCAGAGCTTCCTGCGCGCCGCTGCCGAATTGCTCGCGGATCGGCTCGGGCGGCACCACGCGTTCCCAGCCCAGCAGGCGTACCTGGGTGTTGCTGGCCAGGGTATCGAGGCTGTGGATCAACTCGCCCAGTGGCGTTTTCAGCGGCATCGGGATGCTGGAGCTGCGGCTGCTGCTGCTGCCACCGACCACGCGGGTGCCGCGGCCGCGCTGGCGTACCAGCAGGCCATCGTTGGCCAATAGCTGCAGCGCCTGGCGCACGGTGACCCGCGAGATGCGCAGGCGCCGGGCCAGCTCTTCCTCGCGGGGCAGCTGTTCGCCATCGCCGATCTCGCCACGCTCGATCAGCCCGCGCAGGAAGCCCTGCAGCTGGTGGTACAGCGGCGCATGCAGGTCACGGCGGAGGATGCCCTCCAGGGATTGGGTGGTGAACGGGTCCACGGTGGGCTGCCAGCAGGTCCGAAATAATCTTAATGATATATCTATATATCTAAAAGGGGCGTGGGTATAGACCTCAATGTGTTTTGGCTGGAATTCGCTTGGGTTGGGAGGGGGCTTTTCGTTGTCTGATGGATTGGCGGAAAGGCCCCTGCCGAGCATGGCTCGGCACTACCGCTTTAGCCCCTCTCCCGCTTGCGGGAGAGGGGTTGGGGTGAGGGCGGCTCTGGCCTTGGCGGGAAGACCCCTGCCGAGCATGGCTCGGCACTACCTTGAGTCCTCACCAGAACCGGTAGCTGAACTCCACGCCGTAGGTGCGTGGCACGTTCGGGTAGATCACGCCTACACCCAGCCCGGCAATATCAAAGCCGCCGGTGGAGGCGAATTCATTGCTCAGGTTCTTGCCCCACAGCGCCACCGACCACTGCGCATCACGCGGTTCGTAGGCGATGCGCGCGTTGTACTCATGCCCGGCCTTGCGCATGATCAGGCGCGAGGCATCCTGGTTCTGGAAGTAGTCGTCGGTGTAGCGCGCCTGCGCGCTGAACACCAGATCGGCATTGCCAAGCGGCTGCACGTAGCTGCTGCCGAAGGTCCATTGCAGCTTGGGTGCGTTCTTCAGCGGGTGGCCGCGGAAGTAGGCGGCGTTGATGGCCTTGTACTTCTGGTATTCCGAATCGATGGTGCCGAGCGTGGCGTTGAGCTTCAGCCCGCGCGTCAGTTGCGCCTCGGCTTCCAGCTCGATGCCCTGGATCAATGCGCCGGTGGCGTTGGTGACCACGAAGATGCCTTCCGGGTTCACTGCGGCCAATTGGATGCCGTCGTAGTCCAGCCGGTAGTAGTTGCCGTTCAAGCGCAGGCGGTTGTCCCACAGCGTCGACTTGATGCCGATTTCATAGGCGCGCAGGGTTTCAGCATCCACCTGTACCAGAGTTGCCGGGGTGCTGCCGCGGCCATTGAAACCGCCACTCTTGAAGCCTGTGGTGACGCTGGCGTAGCCCATCACGTTGTCGTTGAAGTTGTAGGACAGCAGCGCTTTCCAGTCGGGGCGGTTCCAGCTGTTGCGCATGTTCTTGCTGAAGTTGGGGTCGCCATTGGCCTTGACCGCGCGCACCGAGAAATCCTTGCTCTCATAGCTGTAGCGGCCGCCCAGGGTGAGGGTCAGCTTGTCGGTGAATTTGTAGTCACCCTGCGCGTAGATCGCATACGCCGAGGTGTCCTGGGCGATGTAGTTGGTGCCACCGCGCACGAAGATGTCGCTGCGGGTCGGCTGGTCGTTGTGCTCCTTGAACGCGAACACACCGGCGACCCAGCTGAAAGGACCGTCCACCTGCGAGGTGAACTGCGCTTCGTAACCCTTCTGGTTCTGGCGCTGGTCCTGTTCAAGGTGATAGCGGGTCTGCGCGGTGCCATCCACGTCCATGTAGAAGTGATGGTCCAGCGTGCGGTAGTGCGCGATGCTGCGCCAGGAGAACGCACCGAAGTCGGTTTCATTGGTCAGTGCCACGCCGAACTGATCGATGTCGTTCAAGCCCAGCGTGTCGGTTTCGGTCTTGTAGAAGCTGCCCAGCCGCGGCACCTGGTTGCCATTGGCATCCAGTGCCACCGGCGTGCCCCAGGCCGGGGTGGAGCGCTCGCGCAGGCGGTCGATGCTCAGCGTGGCGTAGGAGGCTTCGCCCCAGGTCGAGGCCAGCGACAAACGCCCGGCCAGCACGTCCTGGTCATTGACCATGCGGTTGTGGGTGATGTCCTTGAGGATGCCATCGCGCTGGCGGCTGAGTGCGGCGGCGGAGATGTCCAGCGTCTCGCCGATGCGGGTGGCGAAACTCACGCGTGCGTCGCGTCTACCGAGGTTGCCGATGCTGCCATCCAGCGCCAGCTTGCTTTCGCCGGTGGGCTTGCGCGAGATGTAGCGGATCGCGCCGCCGGTGGCGTTGCGGCCGTACAGCGTGCCCTGCGGACCGCGCAGCACTTCGATGCGCTCGACGTCGTACAGGTCGAACATCGCCCCGTTCTGGCGTGGGATGTAGACATCGTCGATGTACAGCGCCACCGCCGGGTCATTGGTGAACATCGACTCATCGGCACCGACGCCGCGCATGAAGATCTTGGCGCCGGAACTGGTGCCGGTGTTCTGCTCGATGATGATGTTGGGTGCGGCGAACTTGATGTCGTCCACGCGCTTGACCTGCATGCGGTCAAGTTCCGGTCCGCTGATCACGCTCATGCTCAGCGGCGTCTTCTGCATCTGCGCTTCGCGGCGTTGTGCGGTGACGCTGACCTGATCCAGCTGCACGGCCTGGTTGTCACTACCGGCCTGCTGCGCCAGCGCGGGGTTGCTGCCAAGGGCGGTCACGATCGCGACTGCCAGCGCACTGCGGTACAGAACTTCCTTCATTGCCTGCCTCATAGCGGGAGCGGGGATAGGTGGCGCAGGCGCACAGTTGTCAGTGGTGTGCCGGTGCGTCTGCTTTCCAGTCTTTCGCCATTTGTCCGGACAATCAATGTGGCTTTAGGGGTGCCTGCACAGCTCTGTCGTGCGCCGCAGCATGCGCATAAGCAATTGATCGAGATTGGAAAGTGACAGAAATTGCAGTCCTTCCGTGTTGCACTGCAAAGGCATATAGGTCTTAGCCTTATGTCTTTCCGGGCTGGCCGCGCAGCCTGCCAAACGCAGAACGCCGCCCGGTCAGGGCGGCGTTCTAGTAGCAGGGAACGGGTGGTGTTGTCGGCTTACAGCGGGGTGCCGTCGTCCACGTCCAGGGTCATCTGGTAGGTGAACTGATCGGGCCGGTACTGCACGTTGAGCAGGTCGACCAGATTGCCGTCGCCATCGTAGGAGCGGCGCTCCAACGACAACAGCGCGGTGCCGGGTTCCACTTTCAGGTGCAGGGCAGCGATGGCATCGGCGTTCACAGCCGACAGCACCTGTTCCACCTGCTTGATCTGGATGCCGGCGGCCTGGAACAGCTTCAAGCGCGAGCTGTTGGCCAGCCGTGCCTCGTTGAATTCGGGGTGATCGGTATTGGTCCAGCTGATGTAGTAGCCGAACGGGACATCGCCACGCAGACGCAGGCGGATCGCCTGCACCAGCACGTCGCGTGGGCCGGTATCGAACAGGGCGCGGATCGGCTCCGGCGGTACCCCGCGGCGGAACTGCAGCAACTGCACCTTGGTGTGTTCGGCCAGCACTTCCAGGCTTTCCAGCAGCCCGGTCAGCGGGCTGTGCATCGGCTTGGGCCGGGAGCGGTGGATGACATGGGTGCCCTTGCCGCGGCGGCGCTCGACCAGCCCTTCGGCGGCCAGTTCGTCCAGCGCCCGTTTGGCGGTGATGCGCGACACGCCAAAGCCGTCGGCCAGGTCGAACTCGGTGGGAATACGGGCGCCGCGCGGGATCTCGCCATTGAGGATGCGGTCGCGCAGCAGGCTGAACATCTGGTGGTAAAGCGGCGTCGGCAAGTCATTGCGCAACAGCTTGTGCGCGTTGGCACTCAACAATGTGGCCAGTGTGTCTTGGGACATCTCGCTTCACCCTCCTTTGGCTTAATGCTATAACGATAGAACAAATAGGATAGGCCATGGTCACTGAAGAAACCGTGATTTGCTGGAGCCGTGACGGCGCGCTCGCCCGCATCGGCATCCACCGACCCGACAAGCGCAACGCCCTGGCCACCCGCCACTGGGCGGCGATCGAGGCCGCACTGGACGAAATCGCCGCCAGTGATGCCCAGATCGTGGTGGTGTCGGGCGTGCCGGGGGCGTTCAGCGCCGGCGCCGATATCGACGAACTCGGCCAGCTGCTCACCGCTCCGGCCGCCTTTGCCGCCAACAACGCCCAGGTCCAACGCACCCAGCTCAAACTGCAACGCCTGCCGCAGACCACGCTGGCCGTCATCGACGGTGCCTGCGTGGGCGGCGGCCTTGGCCTGGCCTTGGCCTGCGACCTGCGCCTGGCCAGTGCCCGCAGCCGGTTCGCTATCACCCCAGCCAAGCTCGGTTTAGTTTACAGCGCCGATGACAGCCGTCGGCTGGTCAATACGGTTGGCATGGCCCGCACCCGCGAAATGCTGTTGACCGGGCGCATGCTCGACGCCGCCACCGCGTTGGATTGGGGTCTGGTCAACCAGTTGGCGGGTGAGGACGGCATCGAGGCGCTGGAGCAGGCGCAGGTCCAGCAGTTGCTGGCCACCTCCGGGCAGGCGCGGCGCGCGATCAAGACCGTGCTCGGCCACCTCGGTGGCGATGCCAGCATCGACGTGACGCAGGCCGACGCGGCCTTCAACGATGCCTTCAGCAGCAGCGATTTCGTCGAGGGCGCGGCCGCCTTCCTCGACAAGCGCGCGCCGCGTTTCGGCTGAGGTCGGTACGCATGCCCGCCTATCTGCTCATCGAAGCGCAGATCACCGATCCACAGGGCTTTGCCGCTTATGCCCGCGCAACCCCGGCAGTCGTCGCACGCCATGGTGGCCAGTATCTGGTGATGGGCGGCGACCAGCACAGCCTGGAAGGCGAGCACGCACCGGCGCGGACAGTGATCTCCTGCTGGCCGGACCGCGCTGCTGCGCTGGCGTTCTGGCACGGCCCCGACTACGCCGCGATCAAACCGCTGCGGGCCGGCACCGGCAGCTTCCGCGTGCTGCTCGCCGATGGCGTGCAAACGCAAGCCCTCAACGACACCGCAACCGAAGGTAAGGCTCCATGATCGACGCTTATCGCGCGCTGGCCCTGCAGACCACCTGCCGCGCCATCAATGCCTGCGCAACACCGGCCGCTGCCGCCGCAGCGGTGGCTGACAATATCGAACGGGTAGGCCGGCAGATCCGCGCTTCCAAGGCCTTCATCGGCGCCGACCTGAAGCTGGTGGTGCTGCCGGAATACTTCGCCACCAGCTATCCGCTGGGTGACACCATTCCCGACTGGGCGGCCAAGGGCTGTTTCTCCATGAATGGTGCCGAGTACGAACAGCTGGGCCGCATCGCCCAGGACAACGGCGTGTATCTGTGTTCCAACGCCTACGAGCGCGACCCGAACTTCCCGGAGCTCTATTTCCAGTCGTCGGTGATCCTGGATGACAGCGGCAACCAGATCCTGCGCTACCGGCGGCTGATCTCACTGTACGCGCCCAGCCCTCACGACGTCTGGGACAAGTACCTTGATGTGTACGGCATCGATGGCGTGTTTCCAGTTGCGCGCACGCCGCTCGGCCGCCTGTCCTGCATCGCATCGGAAGAAATCCTGTATCCGGAGATCGCGCGGGCGATGGGCCTGCGTGGTGCCGAGGTGTTCCTGCACTCCACCAGCGAAGTCGGCAGCCCGGAGCTGACCCCCAAGGACATTGCCAAGCGTGCCCGCGCGCTGGAAAACATGGCCTATGTCGTTTCGGCCAATACCGCGGGCATCAGCGGCGTGGATATTCCGCTGGGCAGTGCCGATGGCATGAGCAAGATCGTCGATGATCAGGGCAGGGTGTTGTCCGCCGCCGGTACCGGTGAGTCGATGGCCGCCTACGCTGATCTGGATATCGCCGGCCTGCGTCGCCGCCGCCTGCGTCCGGGCATGGGCAATTTCCTGTCGCGTCTGCCGCAGGCTGCGATCAATGCCGGCCTCGGCAGCACCGCCTTGAAGCCTAACGCCCTGCTGGATGGCGACAGCTTGAAGATTCCACAGCGTGCTGACTTCGCTGCGCGCCAGAAAGCCACCCTCGATGCACTGCTGAGCGCCGGAGTACTGGGCAATGACTGACGCAACCACGCTGCCGCTACGCAATCCGCGCACCGGCCTGTTCGATGGCGAACTGCCGATCACTTCTGCTGCCGAGGTTGCCGCGTTGGGCGCTGGCCTGCGCAAGGCACAGCTCGATTGGGCCGAGTGCGGCATCGAGCAGCGCTGCGTGCGTTTGAATGCCTTGGCTGATGCGCTGGTCGCGCGCCGTGACGGTTTCCTCGACGCCTTGCTGGCCGATACCGGCCGCTGGCACGAATCGCAGATCGAAGTGGATGGAACCGTCGGCGCGATCCGCCGCTGGGCGCAGCAGGCGGCAGGGTGTCTGGCGGAAAAGCCCGCCCAGCAGGAAGTCATTCCCTTCATCCACAGCCAGCAGACCTGGGTGCCGTTCGCGGTGGTGGGCGTCATCAGTCCGTGGAACTTCCCGCTGATGCTGACCCTGATTGATGCCGTGCCGGCGCTTGCCGCGGGCTGCAGCATTTTGGCCAAGCCCAGCGAAGTCACCTCACGCTTTGTGCCGCTGCTGCGTGAAGCCTTGGACGAAGCCGGTCTTGGCGAGGTGTTCAAGCTGGTCACCGGCGCTGGTGCTACTGGCCAGGCGGTGATCGAGGCCAGCGACCAGATCTGTTTCACCGGCTCGGTCGCCACCGGCCGCAAGGTCGGCGAGGCCTGTGCGCGCCGTTTCATTCCTGCTTCGCTGGAACTGGGTGGCAAGGACCCGGCGCTGGTGGTGTCCGACGCCAATATCGAACATGCCGCACGCGCCTTGGCCTGGGGCAGCTTCGTCAACGGTGGCCAGAGTTGCATGTCGATCGAGCGCGTCTATGTGGAAGCGCCAGTGGCCGATGTCTTCATCGCCGCACTGGTAAAGGAAGCCTCTGCGTTGCAGCTGGCGTGGCCGGACCCGAAGCAGGGTCAGATCGGCCCGGTGATCGCCGCCTCGCAGGTTGAGCTGGTGCGCAGCCAATTGGCCGATGCCAAGGCCAAGGGCGCCCGCGCCTTGACCGGTGGCGAGCTGATCGACCATGGCGGGATCTGGTGCCCGCCAACGGTGCTGGTCGATGTCACCGACGAGATGGCCGTGGTCGCCGATGAAAGCTTCGCCAGTGTCCTGCCGGTGATGGTGGTGGCCGATGAAGCCGAAGCCATCGCCCGTGCCAACGCCACCGAGTTCGGTTTGTCGGCAGCGGTGTTCACGCAAAGTCCGGAACGCGCGCAGAGGGTAGCGCGTCAGTTGCAGGCCGGTGGCATTTCCATCAACGACGCCTGCTTGACCGGCATGGTGCAGACCGCCGAGAAGCAGAGTTTCAAGCTCTCCGGCATGGGCGGCTCACGCATGGGCACCGCATCGATCCGCCGCTTCGTGCGTGCACGCGCGCTGTTGATCAATACCGGCACCGCATCGCCATGGTGGTTCCCGCCGGCCTGAAGCGCTGACTCAACACACCAGCGCGAACTGGCTGAGGAAAATACCGAAGCCCAACATCCACATCGCCAGCATCGCCGGAATGCTGGCGATGCGCAGTAGCCAGCGTGGCTGCGGGCGTGCGCTTCGCGTAGCGCGGAAGATCAGTACCAACAGCACTACGCCGGCAACAACGAACAGCGCGAAGATCGACCAGCCCAGTAGCCAGAATGCGGTGGATTTGCTCGACTCCTGCGGACACTGGGCCATGGCCGAGGCCAATGACGGTAAGGCACAGAGCAGTGCAGTGGTTAAGGCGGTAAATTTTCTGCGGCTTGCTGATCGCATTGGACGACGCATCCCCTTGTACAGTCTCCAGAGCACATCCTGCCACGTGATGCGTTTGTGTGCAGTCAACGGACCGGGCGTGCGGGGACGGTGACGTGGGCGGGATCTCGTCCTGCCCTGGTTTTCATGCAGGAAGTTCGAACAGGGATCTTGGTGGTCCCGCTGGGAGTTGCCGCTGCATGGATGTGATCGAGGTGCTTTTAACCTGGGGTTTCGTTCGTCCATCGCATACTGACTATGCGGGTCGCCGCGCCTGGTCCGCCTGTTGCATCAAATCCGGCGCGTGAATCCAACAGGAGTGATGCTCATGAATCACAATTCGCAGTTTGACCTCAATGGCAAAGTGGCCATCGTCACCGGTGGCGGCAACGGCATCGGCCGCGCCAGTTCGCTGATGTTGGCGGCCTATGGCGCTGCCGTCGCCATTGCCGACCTGAAGCTGGCGGCGGCTGAAAAAGTTGCCGCGGAGATCGTGGCGGCCGGCGGCAAGGCCTTGGCCTTGGAGTGCAACGTGCTCAAGGATGAGGATCTGGTTCGCACGGTCGAGCGCACCGCGAGCGAGCTTGGTGGCATCCACATCCTGGTGAATAACGCCGGTGGCGGTGGTGCCGGCCGCGAGAGCCCGTTCGAGATCACCCTGCAGCAGTTCGAGCGGCCGTTCCAGATCAATGTATTCAGTGCGTGGCGGCTGTCGCAGTTGTGCGCGCCGCACATGAAGAAAGCCGGCTACGGCTCGATCATCAACATGTCGTCGATGAGCTCGATCAACAAGAGCCCGGCGATCAGTGCCTACGCCGCGTCCAAGGCGGCGATCAATCATATGACCGCGAATCTGGCGCATGACTATGGTCCAGCGGGGATCCGGGTCAATGCGGTGGGGCCGGGTGCGGTACGCACCGATGCCTTGGCGACGGTGCTGACGCCGGAGATCGAGGAGCGGATGCTGTCGCATACGCCGATCAAGCGACTTGGCGAGGCCGATGATATTGCTGGTGCAGTGCTGTACTTCGCTGCACCGATCTCCAACTGGGTCAGCGGCCAGACCTTGTTCGTCAATGGTGGCGGTGTGCAGACGCTGGATTGATGCGTTGCCTATTCGGGTAGCGTGGACAGGAACTCGATCACGGCCTGGCGGCGCGCCGGGTCGGCGGTTGCGTTGGCCATTTTGCTGCCTGGCACCTGTTTGGTTGGCGACTTGATGAAGGCGTCCAGCGTCTGCGCATCCCAGGTGATGCCGCTGGCCTTCATTGCTTCGGAGTAGTTGTAACCCGGTGCGGTGCCGGCCTTGCGGCCGATCACGCCATGCAGATTGGGACCGACGCGGTGGCCGAGCTCGGCGCGGGTGTCGTGGCAACCAGCACAGATGGCGAAAGCGCGCTCTAGTTCACGCTGATGCGGATCAGTGCTGGCGCTGTGGTTGAAGGCATCGCGCTGGCCGCAGGCGCTGAGCGTCAGGCAGGTAAGCGCGATTAGTGGCAGGCGGGGCATTGCTTTCTCATTGCGGCAGCGGCCGTGGTTGTACGGCGCTGGCAATGATGGCCGGTGCTGGGAGGGGAAAGCAAAGCTTGGAGCAACGACCAAAGCAAAGGCCCCCCTCATCCGCCCGTTGGGCACCTTCTCCCGCTTGCGGGAGAAGGGAGACTTCATGCTCTTTGGGGTCTGTCGGCATAAAGCCAGAAGCAAAAGCCAGAAGCAAAAGCTAGAAGCAAAAGCTAGAAGCAAAAGCATGCTCATCCGGCCGCTAGGTTGTTCTCCGAATCACGGGCGTAGCTATGTCTTGGTGCATTGCTTGAGCAGCGCTTCTCCGGCTCTTGACGTACTTCGCGGAGTGCGTCGAAGCCGACACTGCCAGGCTATGCACAAGACAGCGGAGTAGTCCCCTCTCCCGTTTACGGGAGAGGGGTAGGGGTGAGGGCAGCTTTTGAGCTTTTAGAATTTCAAGCTTCCAAGCATCTAGGCCTTCAAGCTCCTAGCTTCAAAGCCTTCAAAGCCTTCAAAGCCCCAAGGCTTCACTTCTTCCCAGCAAAGGTCCTATCCAGACTCTGCTCGAACGTGTGATACCCGATCCGCTCGTACAACTCCTCACGGGTCTGCATGGTGTCCACCACATTGCGCTGGTGGCCATCACGACGGATCGCGGTGTACACGTTCTCCGCTGCCTTGTTCATCGCGCGGAATGCCGACAGCGGGTAGATGCACATCGCCACACCTACCGAACCCAGCTCTTCGGTCGAGAACAGCGGTGTCTGCCCGAACTCGGTAAGGTTGGCCAGCACCGGCACCTTCACCGCGTCGACAAAGCGCTTATAGGTCTCAAGGTCATACGAGGCTTCGGCGAAGATGCCGTCGGCACCGGCCTCCACGCAGGCCAGCGAACGCTCGATCGCTGCTTCCACACCTTCCATCTGGATCGCATCGGTACGCGCGATCAAAAAGAAATTCGCATCGGTCTTGGCATCGGCGGCGGCCTTGACCCGGTCCACCATCTCGCCCAGCGACACGATTTCCTTGTTCGGGCGATGGCCGCAGCGCTTGGCACCAACCTGGTCTTCGATATGGCAGGCCGCCGCACCGGCCTTGATCAGCGACTTCACCGTGCGCGCGATGTTGAACGCGCTCGGGCCGAAGCCGGTGTCGATGTCCGACAGCAGCGGCAGGTCGCAGACGTCGGTGATGCGGCGGATGTCGGTGAGCACGTCGTCCATGGTGTTGATGCCCAGGTCCGGCAGGCCCAGCGAGCCGGCGGCGACGCCGCCACCGGACAGGTAGACCGCACGGAAGCCCGCCCGCTTGGCCAGCAACGCATGGTTGGCGTTGATCGCACCGGGGATCTGCAACGGGCTTTCCTGCTGGAGCGCCGCGCGGAAGCGGGCGCCTGGACTGACAATGCTCATCAAAACTCCTGTGGGTTGATGGCGATGCTTACATCGCCGGATAGTTCGGACCGCCGCCACCCTGCGGGGTTACCCACACGATGTTCTGGGTCGGGTCCTTGATGTCGCAGGTCTTGCAGTGCACGCAGTTCTGCGCGTTGATCTGCAGGCGGGTATCGCTGCCTTCGCCGACGAACTCGTAGACGCCAGCCGGGCAGTAACGTGCTTCCGGGCCGCCATAGGTGGCCAGGTTGACCTTCACCGGCACGCTGGCGTCCTTCAAGGTCAGATGGCTGGGCTGGTCTTCCTCGTGGTTGGTCGAGGACAGGAACACCGAGCTCAGGCGATCAAACGTCAGCACGTTGTCGGGCTTGGGATAGTTGATCTTCGGCTGGCTGGCGGCCGGCTCCAGGCACTCGTGGTCGGCCTTGGTGCGGTGGATGGTCCACGGCGCGTTGCGGATGCCCAGCTTGGGCAGCAGCCACTGCTCGATGCCGGTCATCAGCGTGGCCAGGGTGCGGCCCTTCTTGAACCACTGTTTGAAGTTCTTGGCCTGCATCAGCTCGGCCTTCAGCCAGCTGTTCTCGAAGGCTTCCGGATAGGCGCTCAGCTCATCGCGCGAGCGGCCGGCGACCAGCGCATCGAACGCGGCCTCGGCGGCCAGCATGCCGGTCTTGATCGCGGCGTGGCTGCCCTTGATGCGGCTGACGTTGAGGTAGCCGGCTTCGCAGCCGACCAGCGCGCCACCCGGGAACACGGTCTTGGGCAGCGACAGGATGCCGCCGGCGGTGATCGCACGTGCGCCGTAGGCGATGCGCTTGCCGCCTTCCAGGTGCTTGCGGATCGCCGGGTGGGTCTTGAAGCGCTGGAACTCCTCGAACGGGCTCAGCCATGGGTTCTTGTAGTCCAGGCCGACCACATAGCCGATCGAGACCTTGCCGCCTTCGGCGTGGTACAGGAAGGCACCGCCGTAGGTGTCGTTGTCCAGCGGCCAGCCGGCGGCGTGCACCACCAGGCCCGGCTCGTGCTTGGCCGGATCGATCTGCCACAGTTCCTTGATGCCCAGCCCATAGGCCTGCGGGTCCTTGCCTGCGTCGAGCTTGTACTTGCTGATCAGCTGGCGGCCCAGATGGCCACGCGAGCCTTCGGCGAAGATCGTGTACTTGGCGTGCAGCTCCATGCCGCGCTCGTAGTTCGGGCCCGGCGTGCCGTCTTTGTGGATGCCCATGTCGCCGGTGGCCACGCCCATTACCGCGCCGTTCTCGTCGTACAGCACTTCGGCGGCGGCAAAGCCCGGGAAGATCGACACTTCCAGCGCCTCGGCCTGCTGCGCCAGCCAGCGGCTGACCTCGCCCAGGCTGATGATGTAGCTGCCGTCGTTGTGGAAGCATTCCGGCAGCAGGGCATGCGGCGTGCTCTTGGCACCGGTTTCGTTCAAGAACAGGAATTCGTCGCGGGTGACGGCCTGTCGCAGCGGCGCACCGCGTTCCTTCCAATCCGGGAACAGCTCGTTGAGCGCGCGCGGGTCCATCACCGCGCCGGACAGGATGTGCGCGCCGGGCTCGGAGCCTTTCTCCAATACGCACACCGACAATTCCTGGCCCTTCTCCACCGCCAGCTGGCGCAGGCGGATGGCGGTGGCCAGACCGGCAGGGCCGGCGCCGACGATGACGACGTCAAATTCCATCGCTTCGCGCGGCGGCAGGGCGGTGTTGGCTTCAGTGTTCATGCAAGGGCTCTTGGGTAAAGGCCGGCGCGGGTTGAGCGACGACGGTTGCCTGGAACCGCCGCCTCAACGTGAGGCGGCGATGATCTGCGAAGGCGCAGCGTTCCAGATCAGCCCTGCGTTGTCTGCCAGATGGGCGAACACGCGTTCCAGGTGCTTGATGCGGTGCGGCTGGCCCATCACCCACGGATGGATGTTGAGCGCGAGCAGGCGACCCTGTCCGCTGCGCTGCGCTTCCTCCAGCAGGAAATCGCAGGCATCGACCATCTGGTCCGCATACTCGGCCTCGGCATGCAGATTTTCGCCGACGATGAAGCGATCTTCCAATTCCAGTGACAACGGCAGTGCGGTGAGGGGGCCGTTGGCGGTCTGGAAGGGGTAGGGCAGCTCGTCGTTGATCCAGTCACCAAACCACTGCAAACCGGCCTGTTGCAGCAGTTCCGGGGTGTTTTCGGACTGCGATCTGGCCGGTGACAACCAGCCCTGGATGGGGCCGTCCGAATACGGGGCCAGCGCAGCCAAACTGCGCTGGATGTATTCAGCTTCGCGCGCCGGGTCCAGCCCGCCGTAGTGCACGCTGTCCATGTTCCAGCCGTGCGCGACCAGCTCGGCGCTGTGCGCCTTGAGCCGACGCAGCAGGGCGGGGTAGTGCTCGGCCAGTTCGCCGTTGACCGCGGTGCTGGCGCGCAGACCGTACTTTTCCAGCGCATCCAGTACGCGGAACACGCCGACGCGGTTTCCGTAGTCGCGCAAGGTGTAGTGGCGCAGGTCCGGGTAGGGCATGACCATCGCGCCGTGCGGCTTGAAGCCCTCGCCCTTGGGGTTGAGCGGGAAGTGCTCCAGGCTCAGGTTGATCCACAGCGCCAGCGGCTTGTCGTCGGGCCAGCGCACGGGCGGGCGCTCGGCCAGCATCGACCAGCTGTAGCGCGCATGGTCCATGCCATGGCGCAGCTGCGGGTACTCCAGGAAGCTGCGATCCAGGCTCATGCCGCGTCCTCCGCATTGATCGCCGCCATCGAGGCCAGCGCATCGTCGTAGTGGTTATCCAGATAATGCTGGGCGATCTCGCGGCCGGTGGCCTTCCACACCTTGTCGTGGCTGCAGATGTAGTCCATCGCGTCCTGGAAAGCGGCCAAGCGGTGCGGGTGGCTGACCTGGTAGGCATGCAGCGGCACGCACATCACCGTGCCGGAGTCTTCGCCTTCGGCGTACAGGCGGTCAAACGCGTCCTTGATCATCTGCCCGTAGCGGCGCGGCTCGATCTTGTTGGTGACGTAGACGATGGTGTCGTTGAGCTCCAGCGAATACGGCACCGACACGAAGCGCTTGCCCGAGCGGGTCTTGACCGGCGTTGGCTGGTCATCGTGGAACAGGTCGCAGGTGTACAGGCCGCCGGCCTCGGCGAACAGGTCGATGGTGGCGTCCGAATGCGACAGTGCCGGTGCCAGGTAGCCATCGCAATGCTGGCCGGTGTGTTCGGCGATCAGCGCCATCGAGTGCGCGATCATCTCCCGCTCCTGCGCCTCGTCCATGCCGTAGGTGTAGCGGGTGTTGTAGATGCCGTGGCTGAAGAATTCCCAGTTGCGCTCAGCCGCCATCTGGATCACTTCCGGGTGGTGCTTGAGCATGGCCGTGGACAGAGACACCGAGCCGCGCAGGCCGTACTGGTCCATCACCCGCATCATCCGTTGGTGGCCTACGCGGTTGCCGTAGTCACGCGTGCCATAACCCTGGATGTCGGGCAGCGGCCGTGGCCACGGCTTGCGCTGCGGGTTGGCTGGCGGCGCGTACTCGTAGAACTCGATGTTGGGCGCGATCCACAGCGCCACGCGGGCGCCGCCCGGCCATTCGATCTTCGGCCGGCTGTCGTAGGGCCAGTAATCGAACAGGCCCGGATCGGACTTGGTCTTGGCGTTCATGCGCGCAAGGCCTGCAGTTGTGCGGCCACGTGCTCGGCCGATTCCACGTCGCCGTACTTGAGCATGATGTCGCTGAGGTTGGCGAAGTGCGGGATCTCGTGTTTGTCGGCCACGCACTCTTCCGGAACGATGCTGCGGTAGCCGCGCGACAGGCTGTCGATCACGCAGGCGCGGATGCAGCCCGAGGTCGAACCGCCGGTGATGATCAGGGTGTCGATCTTGTGGAAGGTCAGCAGCGACCACAGGTTGGTTTCGAAGAACGGGCTGGCCATGCGCTTGTGCATGACGATGTCGCCCGGCTGCACATCGGCACGCGGGTCGAACTGCGCGCGCTCGGAGCCGTGCTTGATGTTCTGCAACGAGTCCGGCGTGTTGGTGCGGGTGCCCCAGGTGCCGGCGTCCTCGCCCGATTCCAGGTAAGCCACATAGGTCCACACCACCGGCAGGCCGAGCGCGCGCACCTGTGCCGACAGCGCATTGATGTGCTCGATCTGGCGCGGGTCGGTTTCATACGCGGTCTTGAACGCGTCCAGGTCGGTATAGGCGCGCTGCACATCGATGTTGACGATGGCCGGGCGCGCGCCGAAGCCGAACTTGGCGCGGTTGGGGTTGGCCTTGACCTGCTCCCAGTACTGGCGGGCGGTGAGGTTGGACGTTTCCATCACGGGCATGGGGTCTCTCCGGTGCAGCAGTGGGGATCAGGCGGCCGAGGCACGCGCGCGTTCGTCGCGCACCAGCGTCGCCGCCAACAAGGCCAAAACGATCAGCGCGCAGATCAGGCTGAAAGCGATGTGGTAGCTCTTGGTGATATCGAAGATCTTGGCGGTCACCCAGATGCCGAGACCGGCGGTGGTCGCATCGAGCAGGGTGATGGTGCCGAGGATCTTGCCGGCCGAGCCCAGGCCGAAGGCGTTGACCGCGAGCAGCTGGATCATCGTGTACAGGCCGCCCCAGCCCAGACCGAACAGGGCCAGCGAATACCAGATCAGATCGGCGCGCATGGTCGCCAGGATCAATGCGCCTGCGGCCATGATGCTGAGGTTGAGCAGGAACACGCGCTTGGCCGGCAATACGTCGGCGAGGAAGCCGAACACGAACTTGCCGACCATCGCCAGGCCGAACATCAGGCCCAGGCCATTGCCGGCTGTGGCCGGTTCAAAGCCCAGGTCGCGCATGTGCAGGAACAGGTTGGAAGCCACCGCCATGATCGAGAAGAACGTCGTCATCGCCACGAACGCCAGCACCCAGAAGGTGCGGGTACGCATTGCCTGTTGGTAGCTCAGGTCCGGCAGCGAGGCGGCGGCTGGCTTGCCTGCTGCTGCCTTGGCGGCCAGGGTGTCAGCCCCCCACGGTTGGATGCCGCCCGGGCGCGGGCTGCGCACGAACAGGAAGGCGATGACCAGGAAGGCCAGCGGAATCGCGGCTTCCCACAGCAGCGCAGCGCGCCAGTCCATGCTCTGCATCAAGTGCACGCCGAGTTTGGGGAACACCATGCCGCCGAGGCTGGTGCCGACCAGGGCAATACCGATTGCGGTGCCGCGATGGGTGGCAAACCACTGCGAGACGAAGATTACCGCCACATTGAGACCAGCAGCGACCAGCACCGCGGCAAAGCCGACGTGGATCCAGTACAGGTGGGCCAGCGTATGGATGTGCGCATAGGCCGCGTACAGCGCCGCCAACAAGGCGATACCTGCCAGTACCAGTTTGCGCGGACCGACCTTGTCGATCAGCGCGCCGAGGAACGGTGCCATCCAGCCGGCCAGCACCAAGGTGATCAGGTCGCGCAGCTTGAGCTCGCTGCGGGTCCAGCCGAAGTCCTTGAGCAGGGATTCGTCAAAGGCGGTCAGACCGGTCACGGTCAAGCCGTTGGAGACCAGCAACACCAACATTCCCACTACCGCCATCAACCACGGGTAATAACGCTTCATCAAAGCACCTCAATCGTTTGGGTTACGGCAGGTAGATACGCCGGTGGGGGTTTTCCGTCGCCGGCGTTGACCGGGGACGAATGGCATGCCTACACTTTGTCCGGACAAAGTGTGCCACAGTCTTTTACCCGGGAGGAAGCCATGCAAACCGTGATCGTCCTGTTCAACCTCAAAGCCGGCGTCAGCCGTGAGGAATATGAGGCCTGGGCGCGTGCCAGCGACCTGCCGGTGGTCAATGCGCTGCCGTCGGTGGAGAAGTTCGAGGTACTCAAGGCCAGCGGTCTGTTGATTGGTGAAGGCAGCTCCCCGTACGACTACATCGAGCTGATGCGCATCCCGGACATGGCCGCCTTCGGCGCCGACCTCGCCGACCCGACCGTGCAGGCCGGTGCAGCGCAGTTCCAGCAATACGCTGACAATCCGTTGTTCATCCTCACCAGCGCGCTGTAAGCGCACAAGGAACATTGGTCATGGCTCGTTTCCCCGAATTGCAGGGCAAAGTCGCACTTATCACCGGCGCTGGTCGCCGCGCCGGCCTGGGCGAGGGCATTGCCCGCCGCTTGCTGCAGGAAGGCTGCAAGGTGGTGCTGACCGACATCGGCCAGGTGCGTGGCGCCGAGATGCCGGTCACTGCGGTGGGTACCGACGAGGAACTGGCGCAGGTTGCCGCCGAATTGGCTGCCAGTACCGGCGGCGAGTGCGTGGCGATGGCCCTGGATGTGCTGGAAGAGGCGCAGGTGGAGGCGGTGGTCAAGGCCACGGTCGAACGCTTCGGCCGCCTCGACATCCTGGTCAACAACGCCGGCATCGGTTACCTGATGAAGTCGCTGGTCGACATCGATGCCAAGGAATGGGACGCGGTGCTGGGTGTGAACCTGCGCGGCGCCTTCCTGACCATCAAGCATGCCGGCCGGCAGATGATCGCCCAGGGCGGTGGCCGCATCGTCAACATCGCCTCGCAGGCGGCCAAGTCGGCCTTCCCGCATGCGGCGGCTTATTGCTCGTCGAAGCATGGTCTGGTGGGGTTGACCCGCGTCGCGGCGGTCGAGTTGGGTGCGCATGGGATCAACGTCAATGCAGTGTGCCCGAACCATGTGACTACGGGTCTGGGCGCATGGCAGAACGAATACTTCGCTGAAAAGCAGGGCAAGAGCGTGGAGCAGTACCTGGCGGACATGCGTGCGCGCATTCCGGTTGGTCGCCCTGGTTTGCCTTCGGATACTGCGGCGGCTACGGCGTTTTTGTGCTCTGACGATGCGGTGTACATCACTGGTGAGGCGATCAATGTTTCCGGTGGTGAGGAGAACCATTGAGGTAAAGGCGTTCTCGGCCATCCAGAAAATCGTCATCCCCGAGCAGCCTTCAGATCGTCATTCCCGCGAAGGCGGGAATCGCTCTGGCCTTTGACTTTCGCGTCAAAGGCGAAAGGGCAAAGGCGAAGAGCGAAGAGCGATTCCCGCCTTCGCGGGAATGACGGCATAAAAGCAAAAGCAGCAAAGCAAAAGCAGCAAAGCCCCCCACCACGCACCTCAATAACCGCACCGAGACCACCATGTCCAAACCCGTCTACCAGTGGCCCAACAACGCACGCCTGGCCTTGTCCGTGGTCGTCAATGTTGAAGAGCTGTCCGAGTACAACGTGGGCCAGGGTGACAAAATCACCGAGCCGGTGGACGAGCTGCACGTTACCCTGTCCAAGCCGGTGCGCAACTACGGCAACGAATCCAACTACCGCTACGGCATCAACGAAGGCCATGCGCGCGTATCCGCGCTGCTGGACAGGTACAACGTCACCAGCACCTATACCGCTGCTGCCGTGTCGCTGGAGCGCGCACCGGAAATCGCCGACTACCTGCGTGGCAGCCGGCACGAAGTGTGTTCGCACGGCCACCGCTGGATCCACCAGTTCCGCTTCAACGAGGAACAGGAGCGCCAGTTCATCCGCGCCGCCGCCGCCAGCATCGAACAGACCACAGGCGTACGCCCGGTTGGCTGGCTGTCGCGCTACCTGCATACCGCATCAACCCGTCGCCTGCTGCAGGAAGAAGGCTTTCTGTATCACATGGACGATTACTCGGCCGACGCGCCGTTCTGGGGCGACGTCGACGGCAGCGACAAACCAATGATCGTGGTGCCGTACCAGCTCGACACCAATGACATGAAGATGTGGGTGGCACCATCCTACCTGCCCAAGGATTGGTTGGATTACGCCATCGACAGCTTCGACACGCTGTACGCCGAGGGCGAGCACGCACCGAAAGTGATGTCGCTGGGCCTACACCTGCGCATCATCGGCCGCCCGGGCCGCATCGGTGCGTTCGAGAAGTTCCTGCAGTACGTCGCGCAGAAGCCGGGGGCCTGGTACGCCACCCGTCGCCAGATTGCCGAACACTTTGCCTCACAAGTGAGCGCAGCATGAGCGCCACATTGAACAACCCGCGTCGCTGCCTGCTGTTCGTGCCGGGCTCACGCCCGGAGCGTTACGCCAAGGCGGTGGCCACCGGTGCCGACCAGGTCTGCATCGATCTGGAAGACGCAGTTGCACCGGCTGATAAGGAAAGCGCACGTGCCTCGCTGTTTGATTTTCTTGCCGAACGGCACGATGGTCGCGGCGAAATCGGCCTGCGCATCAATCCCCTGTCCACCGAGCTGGGCCAAGCGGATCTGAAAGCATTGGCGGCATCCGGTTTGAATCCGGCCTTCGTGATGTTGCCAAAGGTGGAAACCGTGGCCGAGCTTCAGCAAGCCGACAACGCGCTTGCTGCCATCGACACCGTGTTCATCGCGCAGATCGAAACGCCGAAGGGTCTGCTCGATGCACGCGCGCTGGCCACTGCCATCCCGCGGCTGCAGGCGTTGATGTTCGGTGGTTTCGATTACATCGTTGCGCTGCGTGGCCGCGCCGGCTGGGACAGCTTCTTCCACCCGCGCGTGCAGCTGGCGACGATTGCCGCCGAGGCCGGCGTCGGTTGCCTCGATGTGCCCTTCCTCGACATCAAGGACGAAGCCGGTCTGGTCAATGAAACCGACCGCGTGATCGATCTTGGTTTCACCGCCAAGGCGGCGATCCATCCGGCCCAGGTCGACCCCATCCAAAGCCGCTACCTGCCAACCAGCGCCGAATACGAGCGTGCCCAGCGCGTGGTCGCTGCGCTGGCCGCCAGCGGCGGCGAAGCCATCCAGCTCGACGGCAAGCTGGTGGACCGCCCGATCAAAATTGCCGCCGAACGCGCAATCGCACTGGGTGCACTCGGCGTGCGTGCCGGCTGACTTCAACGCTCCATTGAACGCCTGATCACACCCCTCTTTGACCGAGCTGCGCCCAGCGCCAGCCCAACCCGCACCAAAAGGACATTGTCATGGTTCAGAACGTCAAGCAGATTTCCGAAAACCGCTTCCGCGAAACCTTCGGCCGCTACTACGAAGAGTTCAATGTCGGCGACATTTACGAGCACCGCCCCGGCCGCTCGATCACCGAAACCGACAACACCTGGTTCACCCTGCTGACGATGAATACCCATCCGATGCACTTCGACAAGGAGTACGCCAAGGCATCGGAGTTCGGCAAGGTCATCGTCTGCTCGCCATTCACCGTGGCGCTGATGGTCGGCATGAGCGTCACCGATGTCAGCCAGAAGGCAGTGGCCAATCTGGGTTGGAGCGAAATCAAGATGACCCACCCGCTGTTCGTCGGTGACACCCTGGTCGCTGAATCGGAAGTGCTGGAGAAGCGTGAATCCAAGTCGCGCCCGGGTGCCGGCATCGTCACCTGCCGTACCGATGGCTACAACCAGGACGGCAAACTGGTCTGCACCTTCAACCGCACCATGCTGATCGCCAAGCGTGGTCACTCGGTGGAAGACAAGGTCAACTACTGAGGGCGCAATGATGAGTACCGAACTGGAACAGCTGTGGGGCCCTGACGAAGAACAGGCACTTCTAGCTTCGATTGACCATTGGGTGGAGAAGTCGGTCGCGCCTATCGCGCAGGAATACGATCTCGAAGACAAGTACCCGCATCACTTGGTCGAGGAGATGAAGGACCTCGGCCTGTTCGGTGCCACCATCTCGCCCGAATATGGCGGACTGGGCCTGCCGGCGCGCATCTACGCCAAGATCGTGATCAAGGTGTCGTCGGTATGGATGGCGCCGACCGGCATCTTCAACTCGCACCTGATCATGGCCGCGGCCATCGAACGTTGCGGCACCGAAGCGCAGAAGCAGAAGTACCTGCCGCGCATGGCCACCGGCGAGCTGCGCGGCGCACTGGGTCTGACCGAGCCGAATGCCGGCACCGATTTGCAGGCAATCCGCAGCGTCGCCAAGCGCGATGGCGATCATTACGTCATCAATGGCGCCAAGACCTGGATCACCAATTCCATGTATGGCGACATGGTGTTGCTGCTGGTCAAGACCGACCCGGAGGCGCAGCCGCGCCACAAGGGCATGACCATGTTCATCGCCGAAAAGGGCGAGGGCTTCATCGTCGCCAAGAAGATGAAGAAGTCCGGCTACCGTGCTATCGATACCTGTGAGCTTGTGTTCCAGGACTACAAGGTTCCGGCGGATTGCATGCTTGGCGGGGTTGAAGGTCAGGGCTTCCAGCACGCCGTTGGTGGTCTGGAACTTGGGCGCATCAATGTAGCGGCGCGCGGTTGCGGCATTGCCGAGGGCGCACTGCGTCTGTCGGTACGCTATGCGCAGGAACGCATGACCTTCGGCAAGCCGATCGCCGAGCACCAGGCCATCCAGCTCAAGCTGGGCGAAATGGCCGCCAAGGTCGAAGCCTCCAAGCTGCTGATCGAGAGTGCGGCCAATGCCTACGACAAGGGTGAACGCTGCGACATGGAAGCGGGCATGGCCAAGTACTTCGCCACCGAGACGGGCGCGTATTGCGCGCAGGAAGGCATGCGCATCTTTGGTGGCTACAGCTACTCGGTTGAGTACGACATCGAGCGCTTCCACCGCGACGCCATGCTGATGTGTATTGGTGAAGGCACCAACGAAATGCAGCGCATCATCATCGCCAAGCAGCTGGTGGCAAGAAACAAGATCTGAAGGCCCAAGCAGACCAAAGCCCCTCTCCCGAATGCATCAGACGCAAAGCCCCTCTCCCGCGCGCGGGAGAGGGGTTGGGGTGAGGGCAGCTTTACAAGCGATGTTTCAAGTCTCAAAGCCCCTCTCCCGCCTGCGGGAGAGGGGTTGGGGTGAGGGGAAGCTCTACAAGCAAAGCCAGAAGCTCCCCTCATCCGCCCTCCGGGCACCTTCTCCCGCAAGCGGGAGAAGGGATGGATCAGAAGCCAAAGCACCGGCCAAAGGCAAAGCAACAGCCAAAGCCAAAGCCAAAGCAACAGCCAAAGCCAAAGCCAAAGCAAAAGCAACAGCAACAGCCAAGCAGACGCAACAGCAGCATCCCTTCACCGCGGTCCTCAACCGCCGCGGTGCTTTTTACAAACCAGAGGCCACACATGAAAGACCTTCCCCTGCAGGGACTGCGCATCCTTGCCGTCGAACAGTACGGTGCTGGCCCCTATGGCTCGATGCACCTCGCGGATCTCGGCGCCGAAGTCATCAAGATCGAATCCCCACCGTGCGGCGACGTGTCGCGCGCCACCGGGCCTTATTTCCTGGGCGAAGGCGACAGCCTGTTCTTCCAGACATTCAACCTCAACAAGCGCTCGCTGCGGCTGGACCTGAAAGCCGCCGAGGGCCGCGAAGTCTTCGAGAAGCTTGTCGCCAGCGCCGATGCCGTGCTCAACAATCTGCGTGGCGACCAGCCCGGCAAGCTCGGCCTGGACTACGCCACGCTCAGCAAGCTCAATCCCAAGATCGTCTGCGCCCACCTGTCCGCCTACGGCCGCGACAACGAGCGCGCCGCGTGGCCGGGCTACGATTATCTGATGCAGGCCGAGGCAGGCTTCATGGCGCTTACCGGTGAGCCCGACGCGCCGCCGGCGCGCTTCGGCCTGTCGATGGTCGACTTCATGACTGGCACTACCCTGTCGATGGGCCTGCTTGCCGCCATCATCGGTGCGATGCGTACCGGGCTTGGCCGCGATGTCGATGTCAGCCTGTTCGACGTGGCCCTGCACCAGCTCAGCTATCCGGCGACCTGGTACCTCAACGAAGGCCATCGTACCGAGCGTCTGTCGCGTAGCGCCCATCCATCCACCGTTCCGTGCCAGGTCTATCGCACCGCTGATGGCTGGGTGATGGTGATGTGCATGCTGGAAAAATTCTGGCAGACCTTCGTCGACGGCATCGGCAGTCCTGCATGGGCCGCCGAGCCGCGTTTCGCCAACTTCACCGAGCGCCGCAAGGTGCGTGAGGAGCTGACCGTGTTGGTCGACAGCATCCTCAGCACCCAGCCGACTGCTTACTGGACGCAGAAGTTTGCCGGCCGCATTCCGATCGCGCCGGTGCTGGATATCGCCCAGGCGCTCGACAATCCCTATGTGCGCGATGTCGACATGCTGCAGGACGTGCAGCATGCAAAGGGCACGCAGCGTCTACTGCGTAACCCGATCAAACTCGATGGCCAGCGCCTGAGCGGCAATGCCTGCCCGCCGCTCAACGCCGATGCGGAAGCCCTGCTGTGCGAGCTAGGCTACAACGATGCAGACCGCGCGCGCCTGCTCGGGGCATGAGGCAACGGAGTCGATGATGAAACTTGAAGGTGTACGCGTACTCGACCTGTCGTTGTTTCTGCCCGGTCCGCACCTGACCATGGTGATGGCCGACCACGGTGCCGATGTGATCAAGATCGAACCGCCCAGCGGCGAGCCGGTGCGCGAAGTTGGTTTGAAGCAGGCCGGTGTTTCCACCTGGTTCCGCAACACCCATCGTGGCAAGCGTTGCATCGTGCTGGATCTGAAGAGCGCCGACGGCAAAGCCGCCTTCGCCAAGCTGGTGGAGTGGGCCGATGTGGTGGTGGAAGCGTTCCGGCCCGGCGTCGCCCAGCGGCTTGGCATCGACTACGCCAGCTGCAAAGCGATCAATCCGAAGCTGGTGTACTGCTCGATCAGCGCTTTCGGCCAGATCGGCCCCAAGGTCAATCGTCCCGCGCATGATCTGGCGATGCAGGCCGATACTGGGGTAGTGAGCCTAAACCGTGCGCCGGATGGCACGCCGGCGATGCCGCATATGCCGGTGGCTGATATGGCCGGTTCGCTGATGGCGCTCAACGGCATCCTGATGGCCTTGTTCCGCCGCGAACGCACGGGAGAGGGCGACTACATCGATCTGTCGATGCAGGACGCCTTGATGGCGTGGTTGCCGAACGTGCTGGGCCCGCCGTTCGCACTCGGCCGCGACCCGGTCATCAAGGAAGAGCGCAGCTGGGGCGGCAATGCGCTGTACAAGCTCTACCGCTGCGCCGACGACCGCTGGATCGCACTCGGCGGTGCCGAGCACAAGTTCGCCGAGAACCTGTTGAATGCGCTCGGCCGCGCCGACCTGATCCACCTCTGCCATCTGCCACCGGGCAGCGGTCAGGACCCGGTCAAGCAATTCCTGGCCGAAACCTTCGCCCGCCGCACGCTTGTGGAGTGGACGTTGTTTCTGCACGACATCGACGTGTGCTGGGCGCCAGTCAAGACACTGACCGAAGCCTTCAATGATCCGCATACGCGTGCGCGCGAAATGGTCTGGACCGATGCACAGGGCGGAACCCACCTGGGCATTGCCATCAAGTTTGCCAACGAGCCGGGGCGTATCAATCCGCAGCTGGATGACGTCGGCCAATCCACCGCAGCCGTGCTCGCCGAGCTAGGTCTCTAGCAAGCTGCAGAACCTGCTCCCTCCCTTGCGCAAAGCGCAGGGGAGGGTTGGGGAGGGGTAGCTCTTGACTCAAGCACCGCCTCGAAAAACCAAACTCAGGCGTCGCTACCAATATCGCTGGTTTCATCGGTCACGCTGGCCGCATGACGGCGACGCTGCGCGATCTGCCGCGACTTGGCCTCGATAGCCTCGTTGTCGCGCTTGTTCTTGCGGTACAGCGCATAGCCAATCAAGCCCAGGCCAACGGCCGCAACGGCGACGGTAGCGGTGGGGTTGCGCTTGGCGACGCGGGTGACGGCACGGCCGCCGGTCTTCATCGCACCAATGGCGGCACCGGTCTTGAGCCATTCGGCTGCGCTGGAACCACCGTGCTTGATGTTGCCACCGGCGCTGTTGACCAGTTCCAGTGCACGCTCCAGTGCCGGGCCGGTGATATCGCTGAACTTGCTCATGTGGGGACTCCATGTAGATGAGGGCCAGACCCCCATTCTTACCAGAGGGCCGTGTAGGGGATGTTAGCCGGGAAGTGTTGGGCGTGGTTGTGGAAGGCTGAAGCTGGAGTAACGGTGGCGGCGAGAGCCAAAAGCTACCCCTCCCCAACCCTCCCCTGCGCTATGCGCAAGGGAGGGGGCCAAAGCGGTTGCGCGGCAGGCTTACAGATTGCCAGGAACCGCCCCCTCCTTGTGCGAAGCACAGGGGAGGGCTGGGGAGGGGTGCTCCTGCTCTTGCTTCGGCCTTTGCTCAAACCCAAAACCCCAATCAAGTCCCCCGCGGCTTCGCCCGATGCGTCGCCGTAGCGCTCCACGGGTCATCCGGCCACGGATGCCGCGGATAACGCCCCTTCATCTCTTTCTTTACTTCGGCATAGGTGTTCTGCCAGAAATTGCGCAGGTCACCGGTCACCTGCAGCGGCTTGCCGCCCGGCGACAGCAGATGCAGCAGCAAGGGCACGCGCCCATCGGCAATGCGCGGCGTATCGGCCAGACCAAATAGTTCCTGCAACTTCACCGCCAGCACCGGTGGGCGCGGACTGACGCCGTCATCATCCAGCGCGTACTCGATGCGCCGCTCCATCCCCGAAGGCACGCTGATACGCGTCGGCGCATGGTGATCCACTAGCTGTCGCTTGCTCCAGTCGATGCCGGACTTCAGCGCTTCGCCGAGCTCTTCCTCGGACAAGGCTTCCAGGCGCGTCTTGCCGTTGAAGGCTGGCAGCAGCCAATCGTCCAGCGTCTCCAGCAAGGCAGTGTCGGATAGATCGGGCAGCTCCAGTTCCGGCATCCATTTACGCAGGCCCATCACCCGCCAGCGTAACTGCTGCAGGTTCTCAGTCCACGGCAATGCATCCAGACCCAACTCGCGCACCGCGTCGGTAAGTGCACGTGCGGCGCGTGCCGGATCCACCTGGCCGGCCGGGCGGCTGTCCAGCACGATGCGCTCGAAGCTGCTTTCGCGGCGTGCTTCCAGTGCACGCTTGGCGCTGTTCCAACGCACGACATCCTGCGTCTTGAAACGATCAGGGAAGTCGCGGCGCAGGCGTTGTTCGTCCACCGGTGCTGCGCGCAGGATCAGCGCATCGCGTGGATCGTGGCGCAGCTCGCTGATCACCAGCCACGGCTCGCCACGCAGATCGCTGTTGTCGAACTGGCGTGCGCTGCGGCCATTGGCCAGCTGGTAGCGCTGTGGGTCATTCGGGTGCTGGGTGGCGATGCGGTCGGGGAAGGCATGGGCGAGCAGGTCGCCGAGCTCATGCGCTTCGATATCGGCTGGCGGTGTGGCATCGCAACGCAGGCGACGGCGCCACTGCTTGGCCGCCGCATCGATGGCGGCCAGTCCGCCGCGATTGGCGTCGTAAGGCGCGCGGCCATTGCGGAAGGCGGCAAGGGCGCGCCAACGCGCGGCCAGTGCGTCGCCGCCCTGACGCAGTGGATCGCGTGCTTCCAGCAGTGCGGCAACATCGGCGGCCAACGCCTGCTCACGCGGATTGCCCGCAGACAGCAGCATCGCCGCCATGCGCGGATGCGTGCCCATCGCCAGCATGCGTTTTCCAAGCGGAGTGATGGTGTTGTCTTCGCTCAAGCCGCCCAGCCGTTGCAGCAGTTCACGCGCAGCCGACAGTGCACCGCTGGGCGGTGGATCGACGAAGCGCAGTTCGTCGCTGCCCCAGGCTGCCAGTTCCAGTGCCAACCCGGCCAATTCCACCTGCGCCATCTCCGGACGTCGCTGTGGCTCCAGCCGTTGTGATTGCGGCCACAGCCGCCACGCCCAACCGGAGGCCACGCGTCCGGCGCGTCCAGCACGCTGGTCGGCCGAGGCCTGCGAGATGGTCACCGCATCCAGCCGCGAGAAGCCGCTGTTGGGGTCGTAGCGCGGCTCGCGCGCCAGCCCGGCATCGATGACCACGCGCACGCCGGGCAGGGTGACCGAGGATTCGGCGACATTGGTGGCCAGTACCACGCGCCGGCGGCCGTCTGGATCGGGTTGCAGCACGCGGGTTTGTTGCTCGATTGGCAGCTCGCCGTGGAGGGGGAGGACGTCAAACCCTTCTCCCGCCGGGAGAAGAGCCTGTCCCCGCGAAGGCGGGGATGGCCGAGCGCCGGATGAGGGTGCGGGCGAAGCCTCATGCAATTGGGCCGTGCGGGTGGCTGCGCCACTTACCCTCTCCCCAACCCCTCCCCCGGAGGGGGAGGGGCTCAAAGCGGCTTGCACCCGCGCTATCTCCCGCTGTCCCGGCAGAAACACCAGCACGTCGCCAGGATGCTCGGCCACGGCCTGTTCCACCGCGCGCCGGGTCTGTGCCTCCAAGGCTTCGTCACGCCGGGCAGGGAAGTGACTTATCTCCACCGGGTAGCTGCGGCCTTCGCTGGACAGGCGGGGCGCATCCAGAAACTGCGCCAGCCGCTCACCATCCAGCGTGGCCGACATCACCACGATACGCAGGTCGTCGCGCAGCTGCGATTGCACGTCCAGTGCCAACGCCAGGCCGAGATCGGCGGACAGATGGCGCTCGTGAAATTCATCGAACAGCAGTGCGCTCACGCCTTCCAGCAGCGGGTCGTCCTGCAGCATGCGGGTCAGGATGCCTTCGGTGACCACCTCGATGCGGGTACGCGCGGACACCTTGTTCTCGAAGCGGATGCGGTAACCGACGGTTTCGCCGACTGGCTCGCCCAACTGCTTGGCCATGAAGGTGGCAGCACTGCGCGCAGCCACCCGGCGCGGTTCCAGCATGATGATCTTGCCGCCTTGCAGCCACGGTGCATCCAGCAGCGCCAGTGGCACCTGGGCGGTTTTGCCGGCGCCGGGCGGCGCTTCCAGTACCAGCCGCGTATGCGCGGCCAAGTGCTGGAGGATGTCAGGGAGCAGCGGAGTAATGGGGAATGCAGTTGCCATCGCTGCATTGTAGAAGCCACACGCTACCAGCGCCGCTCACCCGGTTAACGGGCTCCGTTCATGCTGCACAGGGCTGGTCGGCGGCCAAACCTCTACAATTCACCGTTCCCGCCTCACCACACCCAGCTCAATGCAACTGATCGACATCGGCGCCAACCTCACCCACGAATCCTTTGATCGCGACATCGACGCGGTGCTGGAGCGCGCGCGCACCGCTGGCGTGGTGCAGATGGTGATCACCGGTGCCAGTCGCGAGCATTCGCCGATGGCGCTGGATCTGGCGCGGCGTCATCCGGGTTTCCTGTATGCCACCGCCGGCGTGCATCCGCACCATGCCAGCGAGTACACCGAAGAATGCGACGTGGAAATGCGCGCATTGCAGGCGCATCCGGAAGTGGTGGCGGTGGGCGAGTGCGGCCTGGACTACAACCGCGACTTCTCGCCGCGCCCGGCCCAGCGCAAGGCTTTCGAGCGCCAGCTGCAGATTTCCGCAGACCTCGCCGGCAAGCCGCTGTTCCTGCACCAGCGCGACGCACATGACGACTTCATCGCGATGATGAAGAACTTCGACGGCAAGTTAGGCCCGGCGGTGGTGCATTGCTTCACCGCCGAGCGCCGCGAGTTGTTCGATTACCTGGACCGCGATTGGTATATCGGCATCACCGGCTGGCTGTGCGATGAGCGCCGTGGCGCGCACCTGCGCGAGCTGGTCAAGCACATCCCGGCCGAACGCCTGATGATCGAGACCGACGCGCCGTATCTGTTGCCGCGCACGATGCGGCCGCTGCCCAAGGATCGCCGCAACGAGCCGGCCTTCCTGTCGCATATCGTCGAGGAACTGGCCCGCGACCGCGGCGAAGATGTGGCAGTCACCGCTGCCAACGCTACCGCAGCAACCCGCGCCTTCTTCCGCCTGCCGCCGGTCTGACGGCAGGCGCAAGGCTGAAACCTCAAACGGCGCGCTGCGCCTCGTAGGCCTGCAGGTGGCAGTACGCCGCCTGCAGCAGCGGTGCTGATTGCCCGGCGGCAAGTGCACGCCCAAGCATGTCGCCGACGATATGCGCGGCTTCCACGCGCTGCCCGGCTTCCAGATCGCGCAACATCGATGCCTTGATCGGCGAGCCGGGCTTGGTGATGGCGCCGAGCGCGATTTCCTGTGCTTTGGCCGGGATCGGCTGCCCGGCCTGCGCGGCGACCGCCAGGCATTCGGCGTACAGGGCTTGCATGAAGGCGGTGCCGTGATCGCTGGCAACGATGCTGCCGACATCGGCGCGCATCAGGCAGGTGCCGGCCGCCAGCGCGGTCAGGAAGGTGTACTTGATCCACTGTTCCTGGGCGATATCGGCCGAAGCGACATGGTCGATGCCGGCTTGTTCGCAGGCCTTGGCCAATGCAGCGACGCGTGCGCTGCCGGTTGCGCCATCGCGCTCGCCGAAGGTGATCTTCGCTGGCTTGTCCAGGTGCAGTACCGCGCCATCGTCGGCCTTGGTTGCGCTGATGAAGCACAGGCCACCGAGTACGTTTGCACGGCCGAAGCGCGCATCCAGCGCAGCGTAGTGGCGCAGACCATTGAGGATGGGCAGCACGGTGGTGTTGGTGCCAACCGCAGGCGCGATGGCATCGATCGAGCTGTCCAGGTCATACGCCTTGCAGCTGAGGATGACCAGGTCGAAGGGCTGATCCCTGGCCAGTTGCGGCAGGGCATCGGCAGTAACGTGGGCGACCGGAAAAGCCGCATCACCTAGCGGGCTGCGGATCACCAGACCATCGCGGTCCAGTTGCGCAGCGCGGTTGGCTCGCACCAGGAAGGTGACATCAACGCCGGCCTGGGCCAGCCGACCACCAAAGTAACCACCGGTACCGCCGGCACCGAGAATCAGGATGCGCATCAGCTTGGATATCCATCAACAGAGGGGAGTGAAGACATCATAGGTGTTCGGGGGTGTTGTAGGAGCGGCGTCAGCCGCGAAGCTGACGCAGCTTCCAGCCGCAGAAACCATGGTTCGCAATATCCAGATTGCAGAGTCATCTTGGTTTGATGCTGTACGAGCTTCGCGGGGGACGCCCCGACAACAAAAACCAAAAAAGCGCCATTAGGCGCCGTTTGTGAGCGACCCCCGCCAAAGCCACATAGCCACCCCCCCAACCCCCGTTGGGGGTGTACGCCGACAAAACCCAACATCAAGGCATACGACACCCACAACGGCACGTCGCTGCTGCCCAGCAAGCCATAACGGAACGCATTGACCATGTAGAAGATGGGATTGGCGTGGGTCATCGCCTGTGCCCAACCCGGCAACAAGGTCACCGAATAGAACACGCCGCCCAGGTAGGTCAGCGGGGTCAGGATGAAGGTCGGCACGATCGCGACGTCATCGAACTTCTTGGCGTACACGGCATTGATGAAGCCGGCCAGCGAGAAGATCGTCGCGCCCAGCAGCACCGTGGTCAGCGTCACCAGCGGATGCGGGATGCGTACAGGGGTGAAGAACATGGCGATGATCAGCACGATCACGCCGACCATCAAGCCACGCAGCACCGCGCCGGCCACATAGCCACCGAGGATCACCCAGTTCGGCATCGGGCTGACCAGCAGTTCTTCGATATGGCGGCCGAATTTGGCACCGAAGAACGAGGAGCTGATGTTGCCGTAGCTGTTCTGGATCACGCTCATCATCACCAGGCCCGGTACGATGAACTGCATGTAGCTGTAGCCACCCATCTGCCCGATCTTGGAGCCGATCAGGCCGCCGAAGATCAGGAAGTACAGGGTCATGGTGATGGCCGGCGGCACCAGGGTCTGGCCCCAGATGCGCAGGATGCGGTTGACCTCGCGACGAACGATGGTGCCCAGCGCCACCCAGTTGCGGCTGCTGTCGGTCACGGGAACGGGGGTACTCATGCTGCGGTGTTCTCCAGGTTGCCGGTGAGGCGCACGAACAGCTCCTCCAGGCGGTTGCTCTTGGTACGCATCGAACGCACGCGGATGCCAGCGGCATTCAAGGCGTCGAAGACTCGGTTCAAATCCATCGCGCGCGGCATGTCCAAGTCCAGTGTGTGCGCGTTGCTGGCGGTCAGCACAGCGCCTTCGATCTGCGGCAGCTGCGCAGGCAGGTCACCGTCGATGTCGAACAGGAAGCCTTCCACGTCGAGCTTGGCCAGCAGGTCGCGCATGGGCCCCTGCTCGACGATCTGGCCATGGTTGATGATGGCCAGGTTGCGGCACAGCTGCTCGGCCTCTTCCAGGTAATGCGTGGTGAGGATGATGGTGGTGCCGGCGGCGTTGATTTCCTGCAGCGTCTTCCACATGTCGCGGCGGATCTCGATGTCCACGCCAGCGGTGGGTTCGTCGAGGATCAGCAGGCGCGGGCGGGTCATCATCGCGCGCGCAATCATCAGCCGGCGCTTCATGCCGCCGGACAAGGTGCGGCTCATCATCTGCGCCTTGTTCCACAGATGCGCGCGCTTGAGTTCTTCCTCGGCGCGGACCTCGGCCTCGGCACGCGGAATCCCGTAGAAGCCGGCGTAGTTCACCAGGATGTCGAAGGGCTTCTCGAACAGGTTGAAGTTGATCTCCTGCGGCACCAGCCCGATCAGGCGCATGGTCGCGCTGCGCTCGGCTACCAGGTCGCTGCCGAACACCTGTACCTGGCCTTCGCTCAGGTTGACCAGTGAAGAAACGATACCGATCAGGGTCGACTTGCCGGCGCCGTTGGGGCCGAGCAGGGCGAAGAAGTCGCCCGGGGCGACCTCCAGCGACACGCCTTTCAGGGCCTGGACGCCGTTGTCATAGGTCTTGCGCAGGTCGGTGATGCGCAGCGCAGCTGTGCTGGTGGGGGTACGGGAGTCCAATCTCGGGCCTTCGCGCCGGGTACAGGCGTCGGATAAGTGCAGGCGGCTATTATAGGAGGCCCCGTGGTCCATACCCGGTTACACACTGTTCCCCTCCTGTGCCAATCCAATTCCCCCTCAAGCTGGTCGGCCGCCACATGCTGGCGCCCAGCATCGGCCACTACCAGTTCGTCCGTGACGACGGTCAGCCGCTGGATTTCCTGCCCGGCCAGTTCATTCAGGTTCACTTCGAGTACGCCGATGGCACCCCGGCCAAGCGCAGCTATTCGCTGGCGACCATCCACGACCACGCCTTGGGTCCGGGCGACGCGGTGGAAATTGCGGTCAGCTTCGTCCCCGGCGGCGCCGCCACGGCCCTGTTCGAGGGCATGGCATTGGGTGACCACATCAGCGGCAGCGGTCCGTTTGGCCGTTTCTGCCTGCAGCCGGGCGATCACAATGCCCGCTATGTACTGATCGCCACCGGCACCGGCGTCACCCCCTACCGTTCGATGCTGCCGCAGCTGCAGGCGGCGATGGTCGAGCGCGGTGTGGAAGTGGTGTTGCTGCAGGGTGCTCGCAGCCCGGAAGAGCTGCTGTACAGCGACGATTTCTACGCCTTCGCCGCCGCCAATCCCGGCTTCCGCTACATGCCTTGTCTGTCGCGCGAACTGCCGGAAACCCCGCACGTCGATGTCCGCAAGGGCTACGTGCAGCAGCAGTTGGCCGAAATCGCCCTGGATCCGGCCCGCGATATCGTCTACCTGTGCGGCAACCCGGACATGGTCGATAGCTGCGTGGAAGTGCTGAAGGAAGCCGGTCTGCCGATGCCGCAGATCCGTCGCGAGAAGTACGTCAGCCCGCCCGCGCCGAAGCCGCCTGTCGAGCACGTTTGAATACCCTCCCTTGGCGGGCAGAGATCTGATCCCTGCCGGCCAAGCGGAATGCATTGTGGTTGGAGCAATCGCCAATACAGCAGCTTGGGCTATGCCGCGCCCTTGTTGGCAGCCCGCGTGTTGTAGTGCAGTCATTCAAATTTTTGCATCGGCCCGGCCGCGGGCCGATGGCTGTGCGCGCGGCCGGATGATGCCGCGGGCCGCACTGCTGGGAAGCGCGATTGAAGGCATTGCAATGTACTCAAACGTTGAGTTGAAGGTGCCTGTTTCATACCTGCACGGATACATGTTTTGCGCTTCCAGCAGCGCATGCGCGTTGTGTGATTGGCATCGCGATTGCGGGTGAACTGAATTCGACTGGACGGCGCTAAGGTTCCCCGCAAGAGGGAAGGGAGCGGCGATCAATGACAGCGGAACTGGCCACTTTTTTTTCGGCTATCAGCATCGTGGTGAGTTTCAGCGTTGCCTTGGGTTTCTCCCTGGTACTGCTGGTAATGCCGCATAGCCCTGCATTGCGTGCTTGGGTAGCAAGCCTGTGGTTGTTGGCGTTGTCGGTGTACTTCCGGCAGATCGTGCCGGCGCCGATTGGCTGGCCGCTGATGTTGCTGGTCATGCTGTCATCGCTGTTTGGCGCGGCGCTGCTGATAAAAGGTGTCGCCCTGCATGCTGGCCGGCGCTTGCCGATCTGGAAGCCGATGTTGGTGATGGGGCCGTTCTTCCTGGTGCTGTTGATCGATGCACAGCTGCTGCAGGTAAGCGGCATGCAACGCAATCTGTCGAACCTGTCGGCATTGGTGATGTACACATGGCTCACCTGGATGTTGCTGCGCGATACGCCGCAGAGCTTGCGGCTGAGTTATCGCCTGGCGGGGGGTGTTTTCATCCTGCATATGCTGTTTTGCCTCTATGGCCTTGGGTTCTCCGGCGAGGTTTCCGGCGGCAGCGCGGATGAGTTTTCCTCCGCCGTGCTGCTCAGGATCTGCGGCGGGATCGTGTTGTTGATGGCGCAGTGTTTTGCACTGATGTTGCTGCTGGTGGAGCAGTTGTTCTGCGAGCTTCGCGAGCGCGCAACACGTGATGGCATGACCGGCCTGCTCAACCGCGCCGCCTTGATGGCAGAGGGCCGCAAGCGGCTGGCCGAGGCCGTCGCAAAAGGGCGGCCGCTTTCCGCCTTGATCATCGATCTGGATCACTTCAAGCGCATCAACGACAGCTGGGGGCACCCGGCGGGGGACGATGTACTGATGCATTTCTCCAGGCTGGTGCGCAGCTGTGTTGGCGACCGGGACAGCCTGCTGTGCCGCTACGGCGGTGAGGAGTTCGTGCTGTTGTTACCCGGTGCTTCGGCAGCTGAGGCGATGGCAGTGGCGCAGGAAATCTTGACGACGGTGCGGGCTGCCAACGTGATCGCGGCTGGGCAGGTACTGCGCTATACCGTCAGCATCGGTGTGCACGAGGCGTGCGTTGCTACGACGTTGGAGCATGTGTTGGGCCGTGCTGACGCGGCGTTGTACCAGGCCAAAGCAGCCGGCCGCGACCGCGTCTGCATCGCTGGGGCCAGTGACCTGGTCGGGGTGCGATGGAAACCTTCCACGCGGCAGGCGGCGATGGGCTGAGCTCTGCTGGCAGGTATCGGTATGGGCACAATCCTGCTTGTAAAGGACGCTTGACAGCGGGTAGGTGCTGGTATCAGGATGTGTCAAGCATCCTTTACAGGCCTGTCATGAGCACCTTTTGCAGTAGCCGAGCGTTGCGCACTGTGGTCCCGGCAGGGGCCACCAGCATCGCAGCGCAGTTGTACCGCCGGTCGCCATCCCCGTCTGCGGGCAGGAACTGGCCATGAAGCGCAACGCCGTTTCTCTGTGGTTGCTGTTGGCTGCCGGGGTTCTGGCTGTCGTCGGCGCATTGTTGAACGCCTATGCATCCTCCCGCGTCGGTAGTTACGCGGTGGGGATCGTGTTCGGCACTGCCCTGGGCCTGGCTGCCGCCGCCGCGTTGCGCCGGTTGATGCCCGACGGCTGCGATGCCGCGCCCGCCAAGCTGCGCAAGCGCTATACCCGTGAGGTGATGCTGGCCATGGCCGGCTATGTGGTGCTGCTGGTGCTGTCGATCCTGCTGTTGAAGCGGGTCGAAGACGGCCTGCTGCGCGCCTTGATCGCACTGCTGCCGGTGCCGCCGATGATGCTGGTGCTGCGTGCGATGATCCGCTATATCCGTGATGCCGATGAGCTGCAGCAGCGCATCGAGCTGGAAGCGGTGAGTTTTGCCACGGCATTCATTTCGCTGGTGTACCTGACAGGGGGCTTTCTGCAGTCGGCCAAGGTCATCGATGTGCCGTCCAACGTGGCGATGATCTGGGTGTTTCCCTTGGTGTGCCTGTCGTATGGGCTGGCCAAGGCCGTCGTCGCACGGCGTTATCACTGAGCCGGCGCGATGGATAACCGATTGCGCGAGCTGCGCGAAGCCAAGGGCTGGTCGCAAGGCGAGTTGGCCGAGCAGCTGGAAGTATCCCGGCAGACCATCAATGCGCTGGAGACCGGCAAGTACGACCCCAGCCTGCCATTGGCCTTCCGCATCGCCCGTCTGTTCGAAAGCCGTATCGAAGAAATTTTCTTTCCTGATGTCACATAGCTGCCGCGCCCGCGTCTGGATGCAGGTAGATCCGTTTTTTCTTCAACTGTGAGGGGCTGTTCCGATGATGTCCCGTAAGACCCAAACCATCCTCGCCCTGGCCGTGATCGCCGGCATCGTCGGTTACCGCCTGGTGCGGTCAACCGATACGCCGGCGCCATTGCCTGCTGCGGCCGGAGCCACTGCTGCAACGGCGGTGGCCGGCAAGCCGCAGACGCTGGGCAGCTTGAACTTCCAACCCTGCAGCCTGAGTTCGAGCGGCAGCCGTGACAGCCTGGAAGCGCAGTGCACCACGCTGGAGGTGCCCGAAGACCGGGCAAACCCGCAAGGCCGCAAGATCAGTTTGAATATCGCCTGGGTCGCGCCGGAGAAGGAAAGCGATCTGCAGCCAGACCCGGTGTTCTTCCTTGCCGGTGGCCCGGGCCAGGCCGCGGTCGCTACCTATCCGCAGGTGGACCCGGCATTTGCCGAGGTACGCAAACACCGCAACGTGATCCTGGTCGACCAGCGCGGCACCGGCAAATCCAACCTGCTGGCCTGCGATACGCCGGATGATGCCGATTTCAGCACGGCCTCGATGGTGGCAGCGGCGCAGAGCTGCGCAACCGAGCTGGCAAAGAAGGCCGACCTGCGCTTCTACACCACCACCGAAGCGGTGGCGGATCTGGATGCGGTGCGCCAAGCCATCGGTGCGAGCCAGATCAATCTGGTCGGTGTCAGTTACGGCACCCGCGTGGCCCAGCAGTACGCCATGCGCCATCCACAGGCCACGCGCAGCATCGTGCTTGACTCGGTGGTGCCGAACAGCCTGCAGCTGGGCAATATCTTCGCGCGCAACCTGGATGATGCACTGGCGCTGCAGTTCGCCCAATGCACCAAGACCGCGTCGTGCAAGGACAAGCTGGGTGATCCACGTGCTGAGCTGGACACGCTGCTGGCCAAGCTGCGCGCGCAACCGGTGACGGTGCAGTACCGCGACGCCAGCACCGGCGAACAGCAGCAAGGCGAGCTGCGTGCGGAAACCGTGGCCGGGCTGGTGCGCATGTATGCCTACATGCCGGCTGCCGGCGCGTTGCTGCCCAAGCTCATCCATGAAGCCAATGGCGGCCGCTACGACAACCTGATGGCGCTGACGCAGATGCTGCAGGGCGAGATGAAGGATGCCATGGCGATGGGCATGCAGCTGTCGGTGGTGTGCAGCGAAGACAAGGAAAGCATGGTCGCCAACAGCGCCGACGCGGAAACCGTGCTCGGCAACCAGATGGCCGAGGCGATGGGTGCGATGTGCGCCAGCTGGCCCAAGGGCACTGCACCGGCTGACTTCAACAAGCCGTTGGCGGGCAAGGTGCCAACGCTGGTGCTGGAAGGCGAGTTCGATCCGGTGACGCCGCCGCGCTATGGCGAGGAAGTGGTCAAGCACCTGGACAACGCGCGCCTGTTCGTGCTGCGTGGCCAGGGCCACAACGTCATCGGCGCTGGCTGCATGCCCAAGCTGTTCGCGCAGTTCATCGAGAAGACCGACCCGAAGGCGCTCGACGGCGCCTGCCTGGAAAAACTCAACTACGTGCCGCCGTTCACCAGCTTCAATGGCTGGGAACCGTGACATCACCGCATCACTGAGGAACCGCTTACATGATCGTTGCAGAACGACTTCGCAAGACCTTCCCCGGCAGGGGCAAGGACAAGACGCCGGTGATTGCCGTGGATGACGTGGGCTTCACCGCCCATGATGGCCAGATCACCGGTCTGCTCGGCCCCAATGGCGCCGGCAAGACCACCACGCTGCGCATGCTGTACACCTTGATGACGCCGGAGAGCGGTCGCGTGCTGGTCGATGGTATCGACGCCGCAGTCGATCCCAACGCGGTGCGCCGCAGCCTTGGTGTGCTGCCGGATGCGCGCGGCGTGTACAAGCGCCTGACCGCCCGCGAGAACATCGACTACTTCGGTGAACTGCATGGCATGAGTTCGGCCGCCATCGTCGAGCGCACCGCGCGCCTGGCCAAGGCGCTGCAGATGGAGGATTTCCTCGATCGTGCGACCGAAGGTTTCAGCCAGGGCCAGCGCACCAAGACCGCAATCGCCCGTGCGTTGATCCACGACCCGCGCAATGTGATCCTCGATGAACCGACCAACGGCCTGGACGTGATGACCACTCGTGGCCTGCGTGGCTTCCTCAAGGAACTGCGCGAGGAAGGCCGCTGCGTGATTTTCTCCAGCCACATCATGCAGGAGGTCGCCGCGCTGTGTGACCGCATCGTGATCGTCGCGCAGGGCAGGGTGGTTGCCCAGGGCACGCCGGATGAGCTGCGCGAGCAGGCCCATGAGACCAACCTGGAAGACGCGTTCGTGAAACTGATCGGCAGTGAGGAGGGCCTGCACGCATGAGCCAGACCGGATATTTCCGCGCCATCTTCACGGTGATGCGCAAGGAGCTGCGCGATTTCGCCCGCGACCGCCGCACCTTCCTGCTTACCTTGCTGACCGCGCCGCTGCTGTACCCGTTGCTGTTCCTGGGCATGAACAAGCTCACCAACCTGCGTGCCGAGACGCAGTTGGAGAAGGACTTGAACATCCCGGTGGTCGGCATCGCCCGTGCCCCGAACCTGGTCGCCTTCCTGGCCAGCCGCGGCATCAATGCCACCGAAGCGCCGGCTGACTACGAAGCACTGATCCGCAGCCAGCGCGAAGACCTGGCCTTGGTGATCGACGAGAACTTCGCCGCCGACTGGCAGGCCGGCAAGCCGGCCAAGGTGGAGATCGTCGCTGATACCACGCGCCGTACCGGCGACGTGCAGATCGCCCGCGTACGCAATGTGCTGACGGCCTACGGGCAATCGGTGGGGGCCTTGCGTTTGTTGGCACGTGGCGTCAATCCGATGGTGGCCGCACCGGTCAATGTCGGCACCCGCGATCTGGCAACGGCCGAAGCCAAGCGCGGCATCTTCCTGTCGGTGGTGCTGCCGCTGGTGCTGATGCTGTTCGCCTTCATCGGCGGCTCGCATCTGGCCATGGACACCACCGCCGGTGAACGTGAGCGGCAGTCGCTGGAGCCCTTGCTGGCCACGCCGGCAGCACGCGGTGCGCTGGTCAGCGGCAAGATGCTGGCGGCGGTGGTGTTGGGTCTGGCGTCGATGCTGCTGATCCTGGTCTCGTTCAAGGTCAGCGCCAGCATCGGCGGTGGTGCGGCACGCTCGCTGGACGTGAGTTTCGCGGCGATGGGCAAGCTGCTGGTGATCCTGCTGCCGCTGGTGCTGATCGGCACCGCCCTGCTGACCTGCCTGTCGGCCAGCTCCAAGAGCATGAAGGAAGCGCAGAGCCACATGGTCTGGCTGATGTTGCTGCCGATGCTGCCGGGCTACGCACTGATGGCCTACCCGCTGAAGGACACCCAGCTGTGGCAGTACGCGGTGCCGTTCCTGTCGCAGAACCAGATGCTGGTGAAGGTCACCCGCGGCGAGATGCCATCGGCCACGCAGTGGGCGGTGTATCTGGGTGCCTCGGTGCTGCTGGCAGTGCTGCTGTGGGCGGTAGCGGTATGGCGTTATCGCCAGGAGCGCCTGGCAATCTCCAGCTAAGCTCCTCCTGTAGTGGGGGGGGGGGGGGGGGGGGGGGGGGGGGGGGCGGGGGGGGGCGCGGGGGCGGGGGGGGCGGGGGGAGGCGCCCCCGACGGGGCGCGCCCGGCGG